>JBEIFO010000104.1:0-6902 GCA_040382375.1 Crocinitomicaceae bacterium | reverse complement strand
CGGTTGACTCGTTTCATACGACCTTTCTGAAATATCTTCGGTTACTGTTGGTTTCTCAATAATTTTTTCTTCTTCCGCAATTTCTTTACGAATCTTTTCTGTAGATGCTCCCTCTTTATTATCCTTTTCTATTTCTTTAATTTCAGAGGCGTGCGTTTCGCTGTTTACTTGGATTCGAGTCCTTTCAAGAATTTCATCACCTTTGGCTCTCGATTTTTCGTTGGCCTCTCTTTCGCTTTCAATAACGCTTTGTTCGAGTTTGAGATTAACGTCTTCTATTTTTTTACTTTCGTTATCCAATGAGATTTGTCGATTCTCAGAGTTCTGAATTTCTTCAGCGGATTCTGCTAATTTTTCTTTTTCTTTTTCAGTGTATTGGTAAGCGGTTTCATTTTGTCTTTCTAATTCTCGAGATAAACTTCGCTGAGTGTTTTTCTCTTTGTCTTTGTTGTTTTTTCGTGATGTCGATTCTTGCTGTTGTTCACGTTCAATGCTGGTATTCGCGGTTTCCAAATTGCGGGCTTGTGCCTTGCGGTAGTCCTCCTTTAGATTTTCCGTAAGTTCAAGTTCAGATTTGATTTTAGATTCAGCCTCTAATATTTCAGCTTCATTATTTTTCGAAATTTCATAAAGTTTGTCTTCAGAGATCGCAATTTCTTCATTTACTTGATCGACTACTTTTTGTTCTTTTGTTTGGTTTGCCGAACGATTTAAACTGTCTCTAGATTTTTCTTGAATGATGTCCAAAATCTTTCTTTTTTCGGCCTTTTTCTGAGCGTCCTTGTAGAATTCTTCTACTTTTTCTTCTGCGCTAAGGTCAACTTCGCGTCGGGAATTTCCTTCTTCTTGAGATTCTATTCTCCTCAATTCTTCTGCTTCAGCCGCTTCTTGTTCCGCTAATCTTGCAGCTCGGGCTTCCTCCAATTCTTGTTCCTTTAATCTTCTTACTTCTTCAAGTTCGTTTTCCTGTCTAATTCTTTTTTCTCTCCAACTCTCGCCAGAATTATTCGCCGATGTATTGATATTCGCAAGGGCCTGCTCAATGGTTTCAATTTGCTTGGTTGGATACCTTTCGCCATTCTTAAGGGCTAAAGCACTGTTGTATTTTGTGCGAGATTCCTTCAGCTTAGATTCGTTGGTCATGTTACTTTCCTGCAAAAGTTTATCTCCCTCTTCAAGCAACTTTTTGTATTGTGCAAGATTAGGATCAACAGCTGGGGGGGTGTTATTGACCACCGTTTTACTCGCGTTAATGGCCTTGTTCGCTTTATCGATTTGATCTTGTGGATAATCTTCATTGGGTTTTACACCAGAAGCACTTTCATATTTGGCTATAGATTCTAAATATTTCTTTTGAGAAAAAAGTTCATCTGCTGATGTTATTAACGCCTTGTAGCGACGTTCAATTTCTTCTTGCTTGTCTTTGTCGTTCGATATGGCGAGAAGGGCAGCTTTTGCAGCCTCTATTTGCTTTTTGGAATAGGTGTCTGTTGACTTTATTTGGAGAGCTTCTTCGTATGAATTGATGGAGGTCTCGAAGTTCTCACTATTGAATTCTTGGTCAGCTCGAGCAACAAGGGCTTTGAACTTTTTCTCGTTTTCAATTTCAAGTAGTTTTTTATCAATTTCTGTAATTTGATTCTTAGGGTAATTTTCAGAGGTTCGAATTACACTGGCTTCAGCGTATTTGTTTTTTGCGTTTTCCCAATTTTGGTTTTTGAATAAAATATCAGCATCCTTAATTAACTGAGTGTATTGGGCGTCATTGTTCTTATTGGCTAAAAACTCTTTGTATTTTCTCTCTGCTTCGTCGTATTTGTCTTGGGCGGGTTTGTCGGTCGGGAAAATAGCTAAAGCGCTTTTGTATTTATTCATGGCTTCTTCATACTTTGAGCCAGTCATTTTCCCATCTCCTTCTTGAACTAATTTTTCAAAATCCTTTCTTTGCTTGTCTCCATTTTTCGCCAAATCGGCTAATCGCTTGAATTCATCTTCGATTTTTTTATTCATCGAAGCGGTATAATCAAAATCAAAAGTTATAAAGTTTGTTTGGGAGTCGAAGGCCGCTTTACCCATCGGTTCTTTCAAAATGTCGGTGTTAAATCCATCGACATATTTAAAAAGTGATGCTTCAAATTCCATTTGAAATCCTCCGGCTCTATCCTCGGTCGGTATGTTGCGCGTGTCAACGCGAATAATCTTAGTGACGTAATCGGTCCGAGAAAATTTTAAATCATACGAGTAGCCTAGATCGAGCTTAAAATCGAATTTACCTGCCTTGCCAGCGTCTGTAACACTCTCTTGCGCGCCGTTTTTAAATACAATGATTTGAACACCTTCTAATTTGCTATCTGTATTTGCATCATAGATGACCCCCTTGCTCTTTATTCGAATGGTTTCGTCTTGTGCCTTTAAAGAAGTAGAAAAGAGGAGGAAGCTAAGAAACAATGACCAGCTAAAGTATTTTAGTGCAGCGTTCATAATTGGGCAGTATTGTTCTGAATTGAATACGTAAATATAACAAGAGAATGCCTTTCATTAAAAGAAAAATAACTCCCCGAAGGGAGTTAGATTTCAATAGCAGTTTGGTTTAAGCATTTGCCTTCGCTGTTTTCTGCAGAAAGAGAGTAGTTCCCTCTAGAAAAACCGGCTAGATCTATAGTTACGGGTAAGTTTAATTGCCCCGCTTTTTGGCCATGAATGAGCTCAACATATTTAACGATTTCTCCTGCTTCATTGCGCAGAACAACGCGAACATCTTCTTGTTGGTTCAGTACAAACTGTAAACTACTTTCTACGTGCTTTGGTCTTCCAGAGAATGCCAGTCCAGATCCTTCTTCGGATTCTTCGTAGTCGACTTTGTAATTGGGAAGAGGAACGTTTTTATGTTTAGCAGCAATTGCCTGAAGCGGATTCGTTGTCATTTCAAAATTACTGTAACTCACAATGGATGCCACTGAATGGTTATTAGTAAAAGCCCAAACGAGTTGCTGTATTCCTTCATGATTGCCCAAGCGCTTCATTTCAACCTCTTCCAAGCAAGCAACGAGATCTGCACTGGCCATTTCTGTTTTGCCTAACTCATTAAAACCATTGCCTGTTGCAGAAGCCGATGCGTTTCCGCATGCCGTGTTCAATAAAGTTGTTGATTCTTCTCCAGGTGCTAAATAGATTTCTCTTGAGCGCAAGACTACAAAGGGCTGATATCCATTGCTAGCGGTATAAAAAACGCGTCCGGTTTCTACATGAACTGCCAGAGAGTCCTTGGTCGTGTTTTTAACTTTTAGTTTGAAATAGCCATGGCTTCGCACGTGATCAACAATGCCCGAGAAGGATATTTTTTTTTCCTTTTGTGCCTTTCCAAAGTTGCATTTTTGAATTTGTTTTTGCGCGTATGAATTTACGCACAGGGTCAGCAGACCGATAATTAGGATTTTAGTTTTCATTGTACTGGAGTGTTTGGGGTTGATGAATTACTGATGCGCGTTAAATCTTTCTTGCGGATATAGACAATGGTATTGTTCTTTTTGTTTGTTCGTCTGAAGAAATCTGGTATTTCTCCAAGTTTGAATCGATAAGTTTTTGTCTTCGATTCGTTTTTTAATGATACATCCATTGAGAACTCAGATAGAATTGAAACATCACCAAAAGGTATTTCTGCTGATTTGCCCTTGTCCGAGAGCTGCGTCTCAAAGTTCACCTGGACATTTCTTTGAGAAAATTCGATGCGGCTTAAGCGGATTGATGGAGCCATAATCACTTTTATTTTTCCTTTTGTCTTGTCGTTTTCAAATAATCCGAAGACCCCTGATTCGTTCACACGAACGAGATAGTACTTCATGCCGTTAATTGTTTTAGTGCCCGTTTTTTTATTCTTGATCACCGCCCACTCCTTTTCTTTATAGTCCCATTTGAGGAAAAGCAGCCTTTCATTTTTAGCGTTGGAAGATTGGGGAACAAGTATGTCAATTCCTTCTTCTGCAAATCTTCCTTCGGGAAGAAATACATCGAAAGCTGATTTGCATTTTAATATCTGTCCTTTTGTATTTGTAGTGTTGAAGTTCGATGACAGTTCTTCGAAATTCAAGTAGCGTACATCTGGCACGTCTTTCGCATTAGCAATAAGTAATGAGCCAAATAGGAGGAGGGTTGTTGCGATCTTTTTCATGGCTTTGTTTATTGTTTGAAGTAAGCGTTTGTTTTCTTTTTATTGTTGAAGATGCTGAGAATGGTTTTGTTCTTAACCGCTGTTTCTTCGATCCACTCTTTTCCAGTAGCATCTTGACATACAGTTCGAATTACACAATCTTTGTGGTTTTTAGGACCTTTGAAGGTTGCTTCTTTTTGGTTGTCTGAAATGGTGCCTTCAATTCGAACGAACGGTTCGCTAGAGATAAGTTCGATGTAGGTTATAGCTGCGTTTTTAGGAGCGGTAACAAGGATAGGTGTGACACTAACAGACTTACTTTCGACTAGTGCGTAAATTCCCGACTCTTCTATAGTTGCAGAGAAATATTTCTTATTCTTTTTCGAGGTAATCCGAACTGTTGTCCCGATCTTACTCCACTCTCTATTGATGTTATTCCAGTGCAGCAAGTGATAGCTCTTTTTTTCTGATGCCGAAATGGGAAGCTGCGCAATTACAGGCTTGTTTGGAACTCTTCCGTTTTGGAAATCAATTTTAATAAGCTCACGAATAAGTATAATTTTATTTTCGAAGTATGATGAAACGTTCGCGTTGTACATTTCATCTTGTGAAGTCAATGATTTGTATGAAAGCGTATTCGCTAATTCAGTGTCTTCCGGTTGGCAAGTAATTAGTAGAGAGTTTTTATTCGTGAAAACACTATCAGGATGAATAACTGCGGCTATTACTTCATTATTTACGATCTCGATATTTATCACTGGCAGGCCCTTTTTTCCTTCAGCTTCATAGGTAAATGAAATGCGGCTAAAATCTAAATGCTCCTCCTTGAAAAATTCTTTCAACTCCTTTTCCCGTTTGTAAAAAAGGGTGAGCTTTTTAATATCAGCATTTTTTGAGGGCTCTTGTAAAGTCACCTTTATGCCTTTTGCTAAGTAGAGTTCCTCTGCGGAACGAAACAAATTATCTTTCGTTTCTGAAGTGAACTTTTCAGTGTCTTTTTCAAATTCGATTGGAATATTTGTTGCGGTCGCAAATAGGATCTTTCCAGCGCAAAATAAAACAGCAATTAATTTTTTCATAGCGTTGGGTTTTTTAGGTTCTCCTTGGTAACGCGATTTGTTTTTTATTAATTGCCTTTTAGAAAATATTATTTTATTGTGTGAACGGTGATTTTTTTTGCAGATTTGTTTTATGAATATGAGTTATTGGGAAAGACAGTCGTTTTTAGAAACCTTCGATGTGCTTGTTGTAGGTGCAGGTATTGCAGGACTTTCAACAGCAATTGAATTGAAGAATAAAAATCGCGATTTGGAAATTGCGGTTTTAGAACGAAGTTGGCTAAGTGATGGTGCAAGTTCTAAGAATGCTGGATTTGCTTGCTTCGGAAGTATTTCTGAATTTTTAGACGACATGAAGGATATGTCGTTTGATGAAGTTGTGAATCTTGGTGTTAGACGATTTCGAGGAATTGAAAAATTGGTAAAAAATTATTCTGAAGATGTTTTAAAGCTTGATTGGAATGGCGGACATGAATTGTTTTTTGAGGAGGATAAAGAAAGTTTTATTGAGTGTTGCAGACTCGTAGAAAAATTTAATGATGCCTTTGATTCAAAAATAGGCTTGCGTCCATACACTGTTTCAAAACATTCAGAATTTCAAGGAATATTGAATTTAGTTGGTGTCATTTCGAATAAGTATGAGGGAGGTTTGAATACGGGGGCTATGCTCCGAGCTATGGTTGATCGTGCATTGAAAACAGGTGTTAAAGTATTCAATGGCGTGGAAGTTCATGGTTTTCAGGCAAACGGAAACAAAATGCAGGTTGAGACATCAGTGGGAATTTGGAAGTCAAGACGATTGGCGTTTTGTATAAGTTCTTTTCACGCCCATTTGTTTGAAGAATTAGAAATGAAAACCAAGCGAAATCAAGTTATCGTTACAATGCCTATTCCCGATTTAAAATTAAACGGAACGTTTCATCATCAAGAAGGATACAACTATTTTCGGAATATAGATGGGAGAATTTTAATGGGAGGCATGCGCCATATGTTCCCCAAGACAGAATCTACCGACGTCCAAGGCAATACCTACGAAGTAATCGCTAGCTTATTGGATTTCGTTCAACAGAAAATACATACAACTTCAGCAGTAGAAATTGATTTAGCGTGGAGTGGTATTTTAGGAGTTGGGCAAGATGAGCGGCCTGTCGTAACGGAAGCTCAAGAGAATGTTTTTGTAGGGGCGCGATTGGGTGGAATAGGCGTAGCAATTGGATCGCTCATCGGAGAAGAGCTAGCCGGACTTATTTATTCTTCTTTTTCGAAATAAATTCTGAAATAGCATCTGCGCAGCGCTCTCCGTCTATTGCCGCAGAAACAATTCCGCCTGCATAACCAGCGCCTTCACCGCAAGGAAAAAGATTCTTTATTTCAGGATGATTCAATAATTCTTTGTCGCGAGGAATTCTTACTGGCGAAGAGGTGCGCGTTTCAGGAGCAAGAAGCAAGGCATTCGGTCCCGCGAAATTCGGCATCTTAGTATTGAAATGTTGAAGCGCCCCGATTAAACATTCCCAAATAAATTTCGGGAATAAATCTCTCAGGTTTCTTGATGTCATGCCCGGACTGTAGGAAGTGTCTGGAAGTGTTGTGCTTTTCTTATTGTAGATAAAATCTGTCGCGCGTTGCGCGGGAGCGAATTGATTGGAACCTCCCAACTCATAGGCTTTCTTTTCAATGGCTTGTTGAAGATGCAT
>JBEIFO010000103.1:0-6920 GCA_040382375.1 Crocinitomicaceae bacterium | reverse complement strand
CTTGTCTCATTTAAATTCATTGCTACACGACTTTGGTTTATCTCGGGATTTTATTTACTTGGCGCTCATCTTTTCCAAGACCTTTCCAACATAAAAAAATTCTTCGCGAGTTATTTAGCACCACTCTGCATTGTAATAATTTACACCGTAACACGACACGCTCAATTCAATTTCGATAAAGAAAGTGCGCATTGGGTTATGGAGCCTTTATTCAAAGATCACACGAGCTACGGCGCTGTTTTGGCTATGTTTTTTCCAGTTTCCATTGGCTTACTTTTTTTGAAAAAGAAAAGTCCCTTGGTGACCTTCTTAATTTACGCTGCCCTGCTCATTGTGTCCATTGGACTTGTGCTGTCTTTCACACGTGCGGCTTGGGTTTCTGTGGTGGTTGCATTTGGAGTACTGCTAATCATGATGCTTCGCATTCCATTGAAATATGTATTCTACGGGGCACTTATTTCAGGAAGTGTATTTTATTTTTCTTGGAACACGATTCAACAGCAACTGGGGCAGAACAAACAAGAGAGTAGCGACAAATTAGATGAACACGTTTCCTCTATTTCAAATGTGTCTTCTGACGCTTCAAATTTGGAACGATTGAACCGATGGCATTGCGCCATGGAAATGTTTAACAGAAGGCCCATTGTTGGCTGGGGACCTGGAACTTATCAATTCGTTTACGCGCCGTTTCAGCAAGCTAAAGATCGAACGATCATAAGCACGAACAACGGTGATGGCGGTAACGCACACAGCGAATACTTGGGTCCTCTTGCGGAAGAAGGGGTATTGGGAATGCTGCTCTTTATTTCAATTTTTGTGTATACCCTTGTGCTCGGATTTAAATTGTTTTATGCTGCGGTGGAAAAAGAACACCGAGCAATTATTGCCAGTGCGCTCTTAGGATTAATAACGTATTTCGTGCACGGCACCTTGAACAATTATTTAGACACGGACAAGGCATCGGTGCCGTTTTGGGGATTCATCGGAATTTTAGTTGCAATGGATTTGTTTCATCTGAAGAAACAAGAACAGGCTATTTCCAACAAACAGCCAAAATTGCAACATCGTCGCTGAACAGGCACTCTCCGCGAAAATTGTTTGCGGCATTCTCAACAGATATACAAACATCCTTGGCGTGCGAGCCTTTCATGTTTTTTTCAATGCCTTCAATTTCGAAGTAATCACCTTGAGCATTGTTCACTTCCACAAGCCCATCTGTATATCCCAACAAGACATCTCCTGAATTAATCTTTTCTACAACAGCGCCTACTCTCGGCAACTCTGGAAGCATTCCTAAACCTATTGCAGTAGCACCGAAGTGCTTGAATTCATTTCCAGTTTTGAAAACAGGTGGGTTATGCCCGCAGTTCACATATTCCAACTCTTGGCCTTTCGAATTATAGACAGCTAAGAAAAAGGTGATAAACTTCTCGCCCTGAGCAGCGTCCCAAACGCGTTTATTCAGCTTATTAGCCAGGTGAGTCAAATCGGGGCGATTATCTTCGAAAGCGTTTCGAACGTAGGCTTGGAAATTCGACATTAAAAAAGCCGCAGGCATTCCTTTGCCTGAAACATCTCCTAAGCAAAAGACCCATTCATGCTCGTTGATTTGAAACACGTCATAGTAATCACCTCCAACTTGCTGATGGGCTCTGTATATCCCTTGAACATTCCATACAGAAGTATCTGGAAAATGATTGGGCAAAAGTAACTGCTGCATTTCTGCGGCTAGTTCCAACTCTTTTTTTAATCTTTCTTGTTGAACGAAATTGGTAAGCAATCGTTTATTCTCGAGAGCAACACTAAGCACCGATGTTAAAGTTTGAAGGAAGCGCATGTGCTTCACCGTAGGACTCATTCCGCGCGCATCCTCAGCGTTATCTCCTGCAAGCGCAATAGCTAGTGGATGATTGTTGTGCAATACAGGAACTACGACATCGTAAGATTCATGCGAAACATCTTCTGAAAGTGCTACACCCTTATTTGAATGAAAAAAGTCATCGGCGGGAATCACAAATTCTGAAACATTCATGTCGCCATACTGAAGCAAACACTGCCAATCTTCACGCTTAACAAAGAGCGCCAATTTCTCAATTCCCAAATGCGTTTGTACAATATTTTGAAATTGGAAAATCAAATCTTGCTCTGAACTATTCGCATTGATAGCTTCAGTTAATTCAAGTAGCGCATTCAATTTGAAGTCGCGTTGTTTTATTTTCGATGAGAGTCGCTCAGTATTTGACATCTTTGCAAAGTAACAACAAAGTATTCAATGCGCATTGCTTTCACGGGTCCAGAATCGAGTGGCAAAACAACCTTTTCCAAATGGCTATCATCAGAGCTTTCGAATTCTGTTTGTGTCTTAGAATATGCGCGTGAATATTTAGAAGAAAAGAAAATCTTCCGAGCAAGCGAAGAGGACTTTAAAGAGATTGTAAAAGAGCAGTGTGCTCTATTCACTCAGAGAAAATCATACGTTCATGAAATTTTCGACACCGATGTTTTTGTTCTGCGAATTTGGAATGATGAGGTTTTTAAATTGAATTTACCTGAACTAGAAATTCTTCCTTCCTACAAAATGGACATTCACTTTTTGTGTGCGCCTGATGTTGAATGGGAAGAGGATCCATTGAGAAATGTGCCCGCTCAATCTGAAAGAATTCGGCTATTCGAAAGCTATAAATCTAATCTTCTTGAAGCAAATTCCAACTTCGTTGTTTTGAATGGAAGTGTAGACGAAAAAAAATCATTGGTTCTCGCTTCGCTTCAAAAATTTACTTCGAAGTAACAATAAAGCAAGCAGCACGCCGAAGGAGTCTGCCATCACATCGAACCAATCAAAAGAACGATCGGTTGTAAAATAGAATTGATAGTATTCCAGAAGCACTCCCGCAATGATCCAAACCGCAGCCGACCTCAACTTCCCCCATCCTGAAAAAACAGCAAGCGCTGTTGCAATAAAGAACATGAACGCGTGTACAATTTTATCTGGACCTAAAATCTCCAAAAAAGATATTTTCGGAAATGACTTGCTCGACATGGCGTGTAGGCCAAAAACAACAACTGCCCACAAAATGTGAGCAGCTGTCCAATATTTTTTGGGAAGATTAACCCACCAATGCTTCATAAGCCGCAGCGTCCAACAATGAACTTAAGTCTGCTCCTTCTGACAATTTCACTTTAATCATCCAACCGCTTCCGTATGGATCGTTGTTCACATGAGCAGGATCAGCTTCTAATCCAGCGTTCACCTCAATAACAGTTCCTGAAACAGGCATGAACAGATCACTTACGGTTTTAACAGCTTCCACTGTTCCGAAGATTGCATGTTCTTCAAGGCTCTCACCTTGTGTTTCAATTTCAACAAATACAATATCACCTAATTCGCTTTGTGCGAAATCTGTAACGCCAACAGTAGCTATCTCGCCTTCAATGCGAACCCACTCGTGGTCTTTTGTGTACTTTAATTCAGCTGGAAAATTCATTTTTTTCAATTTATGTGGAACAAAAATAAGGGAAGTTTGAAGTGGAACAATTAAAAATAAGACTAACTTTCACCCAGAGTTTATGAAAATGGAAATTACTGCATACGTTGTTTTCTTGCTTCTCGCCATTGGTATGGCCTCGGGAATGCTTAGCGGATTTGTTGGTGTTGGCGGAGGACTTATTATTGTCCCAGCACTTGTGTACTTCCTTGGTTACACGCAACTTCAAGCGCAAGGAACGAGTTTAGCGGTGCTCCTACTTCCGGTAGGATTCTTAGCCGTTATGCATTACTACAAACAAGGAAACGTGAACACCACAGCAGCTCTGCTCATAGGCGCAGGATTCATTTCAGGTGCACTTTTCGGAAGCAAATTCGCACACAACCTTCCAATTGCAAAAGTAAAATTCGGATTTGCTATCGTTATGTTACTCGGAGCATTGAAACTCCTTTATGAATCGAGTAAAGTTCTGTTCGGTTCGAATTAATTCACGCCGTAAATCCGCTCCATCACTTTTCCAAATGCATATATGTCTTGGAATGAATTGTACATCGGAACAGGTGCCATACGAATGATGTCGGGTTCACGCCAGTCAACGACTACACCTTCCTTAGCCAATACCCCAACAAAATCTTTTGTTCTTCCTTCCAAACGAATAGAAAGCTGACACCCCCTTTCGTTCGCATTGCGCGAAGTCAGTTGTTCAACAGGAACTCCTTTTGCTTTCAACCCATCGAACACAAATTCCAAATAAGCAGTAAGCTCTTTCGACCGTGCGCGCAATTCATCCATTGATGTGCGATCAAATAGATCTAAAGCTGCACGATGAGCAGCCATGCTTAAAACCGGAGCATTGCTCATTTGCCAAGCCTCAGCAGAATGTGTGGGGTCGAAATTTTTCTGCATCAAGAATCTTGTTGCGGCTTTATTGCCCCACCATCCGGCAAGTCGCAAGACTTCTTCTCCGTGATGACGTTCATGCACGTAAACTCCAGAGACTCCGCCAGGACCGCTGTTCAAATATTTATAACTGCACCAACAAGCAAAATCAATGTCCCAATCGTGTAATTTCAAATCAATATTTCCAGCTGCATGCGCCAAGTCTAAACCCACCTTCGCACCAACATCATGACCTGCTTTTGCAAGCGCTTCACAATTAAAATATTGTCCGCTGAAATAGTTCACGGCACCGAAACAAACAACAGAGAGCTCTTCACCCAACTCGTTAATCTTCGCAAGAATATCTTCTTCACGAATCAAGACTTCTCCCTCGCGCGGTTGCATTTCAACTAACACCTCATCTGGATTTAAACCATGAAGCTTGGCTTGCGATTCAAAAGCATATCTGTCGGAAGGAAAAGGTTTGTGTTCGAATAAAATCTTCGTTCGCTTTCCAGAAGGACGATAGAAACTAATCATCATCAAATGCAAATTCACAGTGAGCTGATTCATTGCAACAACTTCTGATTTTTTCGCTCCAACTATTCGAGCTAAAGAATCAGTCAACACTTCATGATAATTGAACCAAGGTCGCTTCGCATCGAAATGTCCTTCTACTCCAAACTTTTCCCAATCACTTAATTCTTGAAGCAAATACTCTTTCACTCCTTTAGGTTGTAATCCTAGAGAGTTCCCAGTGAAGTATAACATTGAATTTCCGATGTGTTTCGGAATGAAGTATTCTTCACGCAAAGCTTTCAAAGGATTTGACTCATCTTTCATTTTTGCGAACTCCTCTGTATTCTTCCAAGCACTCATAGGCCGTATTTATTTGTATGCAAATTTAGTGGAAGCTCAGTAACTATCTTTGCACGAATTAAATGATAAACGTGAATAAACGCAGCCTCTACCCAATTCTTTTCTTATTTGCTTTCTCTGCCTGCGAAAATCCACCTAAGCAATCGCCAAAAGCGCCAGAAGCTAAAATAGAAATCAAAAAAAAAGAGATTAGCTATTTCAACGACAGCATAGATTCCACCTTTGAATTAGAACCTCTAGACACTTCGGTTGCTGTTATTGAAAAATTATATTTCGACAGAGACGAAGAAAATCCTGAAGGCATTTTCACTTTCAGAGGAGGTAATCAGCGGAATTCTCCTGTTCGAGGAAAAGTCAATTCAAAACCAAAAAGCATTCGTATTGACTGGGAGTTTAAAACCGCAATTGATTCCATGCGCGGGAATTTTGGCTATTGGGGTGGAGGTGCAGGTTGGACGGGCCAACCGTTGGTTGTGAATTGGAAAAAAAATGAACTGGCTCAATTATCGAATCTCAAACCTGAGTTTTTAAATCGAAATGAATTAAAAGAAATTATCCAGATTTCACTTTCAGGAAATATTTATTTTTTGGATTTCGAAACCGGAATTGAAACTCGTCCGCCACTCTCTATTCGAAATCCAATAAAAGGAACTCCGAGCATCGATCCGAAGAACAAAGATTTACTCTATGTTGGTCATGGCATTCCGCACAGAGGTGCAATGGCCTGGCGTGTTTTCCACTTAAAAAAACAAACACTCTTGCACGAAGAATTCCTGCCTTCCTCCTTTGCATACCGCAAATGGGGAGCATGCGACGCTTCTCCATTAATAGACACAACAAGTTCAACCATGATTTGGCCCACTGAATCAGGGGTAATCTATCGTCACGATTTCAGCAAAAACTTATTCGACAAAATTGAGCAATTCAGATACAAACTTTCTGATTCGCGTTATCAAGGAATTGAATCCAGCCCTAGCGCATACAAGCAATTGGGTTACTTCACCGACAACGGTGGAAATGTTATCTGCGCCGATTTACGCAACATGAAACCGCGCTGGCATTTCTTCAACATAGATGACTCAGATGCCTCTCCAGTTATTTCAATCGAAAATGAAATTCCTTATATTTTAATTGGAAATGAAGTAGACAAGCAAGGCGCCGAGGGATTTGGTTATTTGAGGAAAATAAATGGACTAACTGGAAAGGAAGTATGGCATTTCGAAAAAAAATGCTATTCTTCCATTGGCGAAAAAGTTAACAATGGAGGTATGCTTTCAACACCTTTACTGGGAAAAGAAAAAGCTGCAGATATCATCTACACTGTATTCTCACGCACGGATCTGCACGGCGCAGGTCTGCTCGTCGCTATAAACAAAACCAATGGCAGCCCACTTTTCGAAGTTCCACTTTCGAGATACAGCTGGGTATCTCCTATTGCAGTGTATGATCAAAACGGAGCGCCAACTTTGTATGTTCCAACTGTAAATGGATTCGTTCTCTTGGTCGACGGACTTACAGGCGAAGTTATATTTTCCCAAGATATGGGGTGTATTTTTGAATCATCTCCCATTGCTTGGAACAACAGAATAATTCAACCTGCACGAGGAAATAAAATCTATAGCTTTGTAATCGAATGAAAACTAAACTAACATTATTTCTTGTCCTATTAACCTGCAT
>JBEIFO010000102.1:0-7034 GCA_040382375.1 Crocinitomicaceae bacterium | reverse complement strand
TTCGCGCTTTGAATAATATGACAAAAGTCATGTTTTCAAAATTATGGCTGAATCCACTAGCTCTATTTACAAGTCTCTAAGCGAATTGCTTAGTCTTGAAAAGTATTTTATCCGAAAAGTAATTCTTCTTTCCTCCCTCGCCGGACTATTCTCTTTGGCTATTCCTGTAGGGGTTCAGCTTCTGTTAACCTTTGTCACAGCGCAGGAAGTGCGTCCAGGTATGTACGCCATTCTCTTACTTATCTTGTTTTTTGTTTGGCTAAACGGGGTTCTACAGATTCGATTGATGAAGGAAGGAGAAGACGTTGAGCAAAGACTCTTTGCACAGCTTGCTTATACCTACTTGGGTCGCATTTTAAATCAACATCCGCAGTCAAATGACCGAAGTTTTGCTAAATATTTCATTGAGATTAGCTACTTGCAAAAAGGATTCAGTAAGCTCTTTATTGACTTATTGTTTGCATCACTGCAGCTAACCTTTGGTTTACTTCTTATTTCCTTTTACCATCCGATCTTTTTCCTCTTTGGACTGTCATTTGTTGGGTCATTTGTTTTATTACTCAGATGGAAATTCAATGCCGCCGTTCAATCGAGTTACGAAGAGTCATGTGCTAAATACGAGATGGTAAATTGGCTATCACTCGCTGAATTGTTTCGAAAAAAATTCAATCGACCAAATCCCGATTTTGCTTTTTCAGAAGCGAACAAAATATCAGAAGATTATCTTGAATCGAAACGTTTTCACTTCAAACTTTTACTTCAAAAACAAAATGCATTTCTAGCTTTCAAGATTATTACAGTTGGAGGCATGCTGCTGTTGGGCAGCCTTCTAGCTGTTTCGCAAAAGATTAGTATCGGTCAATTTTTGGGTGCTGAAATTGTAATCGTTTTGGTTATTTCAAGCATTGAAAAAATCCTGTTTTCACTTAGCACTATTTTCGATACCCTAACGAGTATGCAAAAAGCGCTTTCTTTTCAGGGAAATAAACAGAGTGAATTCACTTCGAACGAAGAAAACAGAATTCCAATTGAATCTATTGACTTCATTGAAGCTACCGGAACATCTCCTTTCATTATTGAGAGAGGAAAGATCTATGACTTAGGTGGAAATCTAGCTAACTGTAAAAAACTACTTCAGAGCCTTGATCTTCGAAATGAAAACATATATGGATTGAAATGTAATGGACATGATCTCAAGAATATTTCAGTCTATGATTTTAAATCTAGAACAGCATGGTGCGATCACCTTCCCGTTATACTCGAAGATTCATTCTTTGCAAATGTTAAATGGAACACCCAAGCAAGCAACGAAGAGGTAATTGCTGCTGCAGAACTTGTTGGTCTGAATCAATTCTATGCACACTCCAATAAAGGTATTTATTTAGACACGCAACACCGCGATTCATTCTGGTCTCTAGAAAACCGAGCGTTACTGGAATTAGCCCGAGCCATTGTCGCAAAGCCTGACCTTTTAGTCTTACGCAACCAATATATTCTGCAACATCCAAAAGGAATTGAAATCATTCAATCAGAGTTCAAAGCAGCTATTGTGCTTATTCATAATATCACTGAAATTCCATTGAGCGTGGCGTCTAAAATTCAAATCAATTAATTGATGGAAAAGAATAACCTCCCTCTTTTAGACGAAGTAAATTCTTCAAATCAATTTACTTCTTGGAACAAGATAGAGCCGCGTTCTAAGAACATTCGTACTGCTCGAATTTTATTAATTGCTTTTTCGATAATCATTGGAATCCTTTGTATTCCCTGGACTCAGAACATTACAAGTTCAGGAAGTATTATTTCGCTTAATCCGGACTCACGTCCACAATCCGTTGAAACCATTATTGGCGGCAGAGTGGAAAAGTGGTTTGTACAAGAAGGTGACAGTGTGAAAAAGGGTGATACAATATTATTCATTTCCGAAATTAAAGTAGATTATTTCGATCCGAACCTTGTTCAAAATACAGAATCTCAATTGCAGTCGAAGGAAAGTGCGCTTGAAGGATATATGTCTAAAATTGCTTCACTTGATCTTCAAATCAACGCAATGATCAATGGCAAAGAGGTGAAGAAAGATCAGGCTTATGCGAAAATTGAGCAAGCGCAATTGAAGGTAAAAACAGACAGCACGGATTTATTGAATGCCGAGCGTAACACTGCAATTACAGAAGAACAGTTCAAACGTTACGAGCAATTGTACAAAGAGGATCTTATTTCAAAAACTGAATTGGAAACGCGTCGCATGTCTTATCAAAACGCATCTACAAAAGTTCTTGAGTGCAGAAATAAATTTTATATTTCGAAGAACGAATTGCTCAACACTAGGCGAGAGCTAAGAGCGATTGACGCAGAATACAGCGACAAAATTTCAAAAGCTGAAAGCGAGAAGTATGCGTCCATGTCCATTCTTTACACTGCAGAAGGAGAGTTAACAAAACTTCAAAATCAATTCAACAATTACGATCGTAGAAATGGACTGTATTACATCTTGGCTCCTCAAGATGGATTCATTAGTAAAACTTCGAAGTCTGGAATTGGAGAGACTGTAAAAGAGGGTGAAGAAATTGCGCGAATCAGTCCATTCGGATTTTCACACGCCATTGAAATTTTCATTCATCCTGTAGATATGCCTCTGGTGCATGCCGGAGAGCAAGTGCGATTAATCTTCGATGGATTTCCGGCCTTCGTAATAAGCGGTTGGCAGCATATTTCTAAAGGAGTGTACAATGGCACCATTCTAACTGTTGATCCCGCTCTTCATGAATCGGGAAAATTCAGAGTGCTCGTCCAACCGTCTAATGGAGAGCAATGGCCAAACGCTTTGAAGCAAGGTGGTGGGGTTCAGGCTATCATGCTATTGAACGACGTTCCAGTTGGATATGAATTGTGGCGGAAGTTCAATGGGTTCCCTCCTGACTTTTATTCGCCCGATCAATCGAAAAAGAAATCTGAAGAAAAGTAGAAATGAAAAAACTAATCGTTCCTTTTCTCCTCTTCATTCTTCTTTCACCGCGTATTTCCTCGCAAGAGTTAACGCTGACCGAATATTTGAATTGGGTGTTGGAAGAGCATCCGTTAGCGCAGAAAGCGAGACTGAATCCCCAAATGCGGAACGCCCAATACATGCAAGTAAAGGGATTGTTCGACCCCTTGTTAGAAAGCAAATTCAAAAATAAATTCTTCAAAGGAACCGAATATTATTCAACTTCTGAAACTTCACTTTCTTACAACACACCTTATGCAGTAGGGTTAGTGGGACATTTCGATATGAATTCAGGGAGCTACGTGAATCCGGCCGATTATACATCGAACGGTGGATTGCTTGCGCTTGGAATTTCCATGCCTTTGATTAAAGGGTTGGTTATTGACGAGCGTCGCATGGCGAAAAAAAGAGCGGAAATTCTTTTGGAAGCCGGAAATCTTGAACAACAATTGGCATTGAATGAGTTGCTATCGCAAAGTGTTCTGCTGTATTCCGATTGGTACTATGCGGTTCAGAAAAACAACATCATAGACTCGCTCGTTTCAACCAGTGAACGAAGATTTTTCGCGGTGAGATCGCGATACCTGGGTGGGGATCGTTCGGCCATAGACACACTCGAAGCTTATGTGCAAAATCAAAATCGCTTGCTTCAATTTCAAGAATCGAAATTAGAGGTCATCAAATCGCGCATTGCTTTGGTTTCATTCCTCGAATCGATCAATGAAAACCGAGTGGCTATTTTGAATGAAACCATTTTGCCTTCATCCAATTTTAAAAATGAATTGGCTCCGTTTCGACAAGGAACCTATCTCTTCGCGCAACTAGACGCACATCCAGAATTGGCGCTCTATGCCAACAAAGGCGAATCACTCCGTATAGAAGAGAAATGGAAAATGGAAAAACTGAAACCAAAATTGAATGTGGAATATCACTTCTTGAACAAAGATTTAAGCGAAGGCCTTCCCTCCTATTTTTCAACCAACAATTACAAATGGGGAGCTGAGTTTTCCATGCCTTTGTTTCTTCGTGAAGCGCGCGGCGATTTAAAGGTTCAGCGAATTAAGATTGAAGAGAATAATTTGAATGTTGAATGGAAAAGGAATCAGCTTGAGCAAAAAACACTCGCTTTGGAAGTTGCCTATTCCAACACCCTATCGCAACAGCAATTGGCTGAAAGTAATTCCGGGCTTTACAAAAAATTACTACAGGCCGAAAACAGCAAACTGTTCAATGGAGAAAGTTCGCTCTTCATCGTGAATCAGCGCGAGAACACCTATTTCGAGAATGCCATTAAAGCGTTGGAACTTGACCGGAAAGTTCAACAAGTTCGAGTAGATCAAAGCTCCTTGTGGGTGTTAAATTTCTTGAACTAACCCCCTCTTGAACAATAAGACTCGCTGTTGGTTTTATAGATATGAAACGTAAAAAAATCATGACCTATATTTTACTGTCCATTGCGGTAGTATTCATTTTATTCCAATCATTCGTCTACATGTCTACAAACAAAACCAAAGAGCAACCCTACACGGTTCTTGAAAAAGACGGGGAAATTGAAATCCGATTGTATCCTTCTGCTACTCTGGCTACCGTGCAGTCGAAGGCTAGTTCGTACGATGAAATGGCCAGTCCCGGATTTCGTGCATTGGCCGGATATATTTTTGGTGGAAATGAAAACGAGACGCAGATTGCAATGACCTCTCCTGTTCAGATGGACATTAACGACAGTTTATCTTCCATGAGTTTTGTTATGCCGGAAGGGTACGATATGAATAACCTTCCAAAGCCCAATAACAGTCAGGTTATATTATCGAAGACTGAAGAGCAAGTGATGGCTGCCATTCGATTCAGAGGTTTCGCGAACGACAGCGATCGAGAGAAACACAAACAGGAACTTCAGAATTACTTGAATTCAAAAGGCATTCAGACCAAAGGTAATTTCAAGTTTTTAGGATACAATCCACCTTACCAACTCTTCGGCAGACGCAACGAAGTGGTGATTGAAATTGTTCGCTAATTTCTGTTGAATGAAATACCTTCGTGATTCGAAACAATCATGAAGCAAAAAATCAATTCGTTATCCTTTCAAAATAAATCATTCAAAGTTGTTGAATGGTCCAAGTCGGAAGAACCCACCGAACTAGTCCTTTGTCTTCATGGGTTCGGCCGACAACCCGAAAACTTCGAAATCTTTGCTCATGAATTGAAAGATCATGAGCGCATGGTCGCCATTGGGTTTTGGTCTCATGAAGGAAGTGATTCCTTCACCCCACAGGAATTAAAAGAAGGATTATCCGTTAAAGCGTGGGTGGCACAGTTTCATTTCATATTGAATCATTACGGGGTTGAAAAATGCAAGCTCCTCTCATACAGCATGGGTGGGAGATTAGGACTCATGCTAATCCAACACGCTGGAGAAAACATTTCTTCTGCGAAATTCTTGGCCAGCGACGGACTAACAAGAAACAAGCTATACGCCTTTACAGTCGGAACAATGTTGGGAAGAAGTATTGCCAATGGATTGAAAAAAAACGGTAACGTAGTTATTCGCTTGGCGCGTCTATTAAAGAATTTAAAATTACTTCCGGTTAAGTTGTTTCGATTTGTTGAATTCTACATGCACGAGCGCAAAGTCCGCGAACAGGTTTTCGATGTCTGGATGGGCTACAGACGTTGCTATCCGGAAATGAAATTAATTGCGCAATCGATTGAACAGAATAAAATTCCAACTGAATTTATTTTCGGAAAACACGATGTGATTATTCCTTGGAAGCATGGGGATAAATTGCGAAGACTTACATCAAATCTTACCTTTGTGCGGTGGGAGATTCTTGAGAGGGGACATCGGTTGATGTAGCGGGCTACAAGATACTTCGTAAGATTTTTCAAAAGATTCAATATGAAAGATGCGTTGCAAGATGTTTCACAAGTGGCGATTTCTTGCGAAGCATCTTTCTGTAAAGAATCTTTCGAAGAATCTTGCAACGCATCTTTCCTCTGGAATCAGGGTTTGTCAACAACTGTTAAAATCTCGACTTGCACCATAACCATTGTTGGTTGTAATTTCGCAACCGTATTAGAAACACGCGCCTTACTTCACCCTACGAAGTGAGATAAAAAAAAAATGCCCAAAGACAAAAGCATTAAGTCAGTCCTCATTATTGGTTCTGGACCCATCGTTATCGGACAAGCCTGTGAATTTGATTACTCTGGAAGCCAAGCTGCGCGCTCGTTGCGTGAAGAAGGCATTGAAGTAACCCTTATCAATAGCAACCCTGCAACCATTATGACCGACAAGGTTGTTGCAGACAATATTTACCTGCTTCCCCTTGAAACGGCTAGTATTGAAACCATTCTTCAAAAACACAAGATCGATGTTGTTCTTCCGACTATGGGCGGACAAACAGCTTTGAACCTTGCGATTCAGTGCGAAGAAAGCGGTTTATGGGAACAATACGGCGTTCGCATGGTGGGTGTAGATACCAAAGCGATTGAAATCACTGAAAACCGCGAGGCGTTTCGCGATTTAATGATTGAAATAGGCGTGCCTATGGCGCCACAATTAACCGCAAAGTCCTTCCTAGAAGGAAAAGAAATTGCTCAGGAATTCGGATTCCCTCTTTGTATTCGTCCTTCCTATACTCTCGGCGGTTCAGGCGCTAGCCTTGTGCACAACCAATCAGACTTCGACCGTTTGCTCACGCGCGGACTGCACCTTTCCCCTATTCATGAAGTCATGATAGACAAAGCCCTTATGGGTTGGAAAGAATACGAGTTGGAATTGCTTCGCGATGCCAACGACAACGTGGTAATTATCTGTAGCATTGAAAACTTCGACCCAATTGGAATTCATACCGGAGATAGCATTACTGTTGCTCCGGCCATGACCTTAAGCGACACGACCTTCCAAAAAATGCGCGACATGGCCATTATGATGATGCGCGCAATTGGAAATTTCGCAGGCGGATGTAACGTTCAATTCGCGGTTTCTCCAGATGCGAACGAAGACATTATTGCCATTGAAATTAATCCGCGTGTATCGCGCTCTTCA
>JBEIFO010000101.1:0-7049 GCA_040382375.1 Crocinitomicaceae bacterium | reverse complement strand
TTGACAGACATTTTTAATTCTTGAATTGTTGTTGTTGGATTGGAACTTGAAAATACAAAGTTTCCAGCGACCAACGCTGTTGCACCCGCAGCTTTTAGCTTTGGAGCGTTTGTCGCATTCACACCGCCATCTACTTCAATGGCTGGGTTATTCGTCACATTAGCCAACATCGCTTTCAAACGCTCGAGCTTTGAGTAGGTGTTCTCAATAAATTGTTGCCCACCAAAACCAGGATTAACAGACATGATCAAAATCAAATCAACATCTTCTAAAACTTCTTCAATTGCACTCAAAGGAGTGTGCGGATTCAACGCTACACCTGCCTTCATACCTTCAGCCTTAATCGCTTGAATGGTTCTATGAAGATGCGTGCATGCTTCGGCATGAACTGTTAGGATATCTGCTCCCACTGCCTTAAAATCTGAAATATAGCGCTCAGGTTGGGCAATCATCAAATGCACATCCAATGGTTTTGTCGCGTATTTTTTCAATGCTTTAATGACCGGCATACCGAAAGAAATATTCGGAACAAACATTCCGTCCATTACATCTACATGAAACCAATCAGCAGCCGAATCATTGATCATCTCTATATCGCGCTGAAGATTTGCAAAATCGGCAGATAAAACCGATGGAGCAATAAGAACTTCGTTTACTTTTGACATGCGGCAAAGATACATTTCGTTTTGTTAGCTTGAATTATTTTTTCTATGCAAGTCGTTGGATTAACAGGAAATATCGGGTCAGGAAAATCTACCGTTGCAAAGGCCTTCGTTGCACTTGGAATCCCTGTTTTCAATTCCGACGATGAAGCCAAGAAAGCATACCTCATTCCATCTATTCAAAATGAAGTTAAAGAAATTCTAAACTCTCCGAAAGGTCCGATGGAAGGTCCTGCGGAAGGAATTCAAATCGACTTTTCGAAAGACACTTGGAAATCTGAAATTGCTGCTGTAATTTTTTCGAACGAAGAAAAAAGACTTCGCCTTGAAACCCTTATTCACGCTTTTGTGCAGAACGCATTCATTCGATGGAAAACCACTCAAAATTCGAAATACATTATTCGTGAATCGGCTTTAGCCAATTCCTTTCAATTAGAAAATTGTGACTGGTTAATTGAAGTTATTGCGGAAAAAGAAACGCGCAAAAAGCGTGTTGTTCAGCGAAGTGGTTTAAGCGAAGACGAATTCTCCCAACGCGATGCGCTTCAGAAATCAAACGTTTCTTTTCCTCCCGAAAAAACCTTTCGAATTCAGAACAACGAAAACAATTTTGTGTTGAATGAAATATTGAAAATTCACGAACAGCTTTCCGCCTAAGGAGTTAATTCAATAATCTTTGTCTCTACTCCTCTTTTCACCGTGCCTGAAAGCTCTAGGAGAGAATTGGTCCGCAATTGATTCAGCTCATTGCCCAATGGTTTTTGTTTAAATAATTTTTGAAGTTCTGCATACTTCGAAACATCAACGTGGTCTTCACCCGTCTTCATGAGTTCCCAATTCCAATGCCCTGGATATACCATCTTATAATCCCCATTGTACTCTGCCCATTCAATTTCACTCAACTTATTCAAAGGATATACGGAATTAAAAAGTGTCTCTCCGGTCTCAGCATCTACCATGCTAATTCTGTATTTTATTTGAAGCGAAAATTTCTTGTTCCATTGACGATACTTGACTTTGGTATCTCCGATCGTTTTTCCCAAGAATCCTTTTTTAAGACCGTAGTCATTTAGCTTTTGATCCGCAACGTATTCTATTATTTCCCCTAATAAAATATACTTTGCTCCAATTAGCTTCCCAGCTTGAATCAACGATTTTTCATCGTAAAGACCAGACATCCCCAACTTCTGTTCTTCTAATAAACTTGAAGTATAATCGCGATCTAACATGACTAAAAACGGATCTTTGTTTTCCAAGAGAGATTGCACAACGAAGGCACCCATTTCCATTTCCACATCGTTGCTAACATTTCCCTTATCAACACTAACGTAGGCAAGCGTAATTCTCCCCATTTTTAAACAATTCTCCAGCATCTGCCTGGAATCCTTAAAGGATGGATCTATTGCCTCGATTTTCTTTAAAGCTTTAAAGGCATCGCGCATACGCCCCTCTTCCATAGACTTCGTCGCTAGATAATAATTCGGATAGATCTCACACAAACTCTCTAGGTAATCTAAATTCGGAAAGTTGTTGAAGAAACTTCTGATCTCTTGTAACTTTTCTCTAGCACCATCATAATTGAATGATAGAACTTCAGCCTCAGCCTTTTTATATAAACCTTCACAATAGGATTGTTTCGATTGAAGAATGAATTCTTTCAAACCAAAGGGTTCTTTCACATCCAATGCTTTATTTTCTTCAACGAAAACTGTAAGCTCTGAATAAAGCTGATCGGCCTCTCTATGTTTTTCTTGCATGCAAAGCATACGAATAGGGCCATCGTAATTTTCACGAATTATAGCCTCAACCACCCTTTTCTTACCTACGAGCGCCTCCATGGTTTCCTTCTGAGCTAGCAAGTCTGAGTATAAACTGAATGCTTTGGAATACATCCGTGCCTCTTCGTATTCCTTGGCATCTCCAAGCTGCGACTTGTAACTCGAACAGCCTGCCAATAAAAATATTGCAGTAAATACAGGTATAGCTGAATATATACTATGTTGAATTCCTCTTCTCACGAGAACAAAGTTACATCTTAAAGGAATTGCTTCGGCATGCAATTAACACATCGATATTGAAAACCATTCAAATCTTGTGTAAATAACAGGGAAGAAAACCTTCTTTTTGACAAACACTAATTCGCAACACAATGGATATTCGTACTAAAAAATGGGTTCTTCTTACACTCTCAGTTCTTAGCGTATACCTTTTCGTATTCAATTGATGGAATCAAAATTCAAAGAATTCTACAAAGAGTACTTTCCTTGGTTCGTAGATGTCTGGTATTATTTAGTTATAATCGTCGTTTTTATTGTCTGTGCAATTATTTGGTTGTAAATTTGGGTGACAATGTCCCAAAGCAATTTTTACTTCATAGCACTTAAGCCCAGTCTTCCGGAAGAACTGAGAACGCGCGCAATTCAAGGGAAATTGCTGGCGCCTAGGAACCTTGAAGCCATTGTTAAACCTGTCTATCTTCCGCTTTCCTTTCAGTTTAATACAGACGAAGATGGGATATTCGAGTTGGGAAATGCGTTGCAAAATGCTTTACAAAACATTACAAGCTTTAAATTAACGTTGAAGAAAATGGGGTTCAACTCTGTTTTCAAACAAATTTCTATTCTACCTGAACCAAGCATTCAGCTTGATGCAATTCAAAATAAAGTCATTGAAGTTCTGATCGACTGGAACAACTTCGCGCACTCCCCAGTCTCATTTGAATTCCCAAAAGCTGAGGTAGCTTTAGTGAGAAGCAACTGGACAACAGATGAATTTGAAAAGGCTAAATCAAATGCACAGCAACTTCGTCTCGAAGAAAACTGGACCATTGAAACAGTTTCCATGATGGAGTGGACGAACCAAGGCTGGAATGAAAAATTCTTCTTCCCTTTGGAAGACCAAAGATTACTTCGTAATCAATCCAATACTATCTTGCAAGACAAATAAGTCTTGCATTCATGCCAAAATCATTTGATAAAAAATTAGGGCTAACCATTTTGGTCGCCTCCCTAGGATATTTCGTAGATATCTACGACCTTCAACTCTTCAATATTGTAAGTAAAGAAAGCCTAAGAGGAATAGGCATCACAGATGAAAACCTCATCAAGACTTATGACTACAGTCTTTTCCTTTGGCAAATGTCCGGAATTATACTAGGCGGACTTATCTGGGGAATTCTAGGCGACAAGAAAGGAAGAAAGAAAATACTTTTTGGATCCATTCTAATTTATTCATTAGCCAATATAGCAAATGCCTTCGTTACAAATGTTGAAGCCTATTCCATCATTCGATTTATAACTGGAATTGGACTTGCCGGAGAATTAGGCGCTGCCGTTACCCTCATTAACGAATCCATGTCGAAGGAAAAGAGAGGAATCGGAACCATGATTATCGTAACCATGGGCGCCCTCGGAGCCGTTGCCGCTGTTGGTATTCACAAGCTTCAATTCACCATGCTTGGATTAGAATCTTGGCAGATGTCTTATATCATCGGCGGGTGTCTCGGTCTACTGCTTTTGTTCATGCGTTTTCAAACTTTCGAAAGTGAGATGTTCGACAAAGTTGAAAAGCAAAAAGTGCAACGCGGAAATTTCTTCATGCTTTTCAAAACAAAAGATCGCGTGCTTCGCTACCTATCATGCATCGCCATTGGTCTGCCCGTTTGGTTTTGCGTTGGTTTGCTTATTAAGTTTTCTGACAAATTCGCAACCGTATTAGAGGTCGAAGGAACCATTGACCCCACAACATGCATCATCTTTTGTTATCTCGGGCTTTCAGGAGGAGACCTCATTTCCGGATTCATTAGTCAGTTCATGAAAAGCAGAAAAAAAATCATTTTCTTCTATTTAGGAACTACCGTTATAATAAGTCTATACTTCCTCTTGGTTCACCACCATTCAGTAAATACATTCTACGCATTAGCTGCTCTACTTGGCGCCACAACCGGCTACTGGGTATTGTTTGTTTCAAACGCAGCAGAGCAATTCGGAACGAACATACGATCAACCGTGGCATCTACAGTTCCGAACTTCGTGCGTGGTTCTACCGTCCCCATAGTCTTAACTTTCAAATACATTGAACCCACTTTCGGAGTAATTAATAGTGCCTTACTCATTGGCGGAGTAACCATTTCTATTGCTGTAATTGCCCTAGCCTATCTGCCCGAGACATTCGGAAAAAATCTAAACTTCATTGAAGAATAAAATGAAAAAACATTTCACCATCGCATGCCTCGCTTTTCTCGCAGCGTGCAAACAAGAAACTTCAGTTATGCAAATTCAACAATCCCAAAACAAAAACATTCAAGACACAACTTTCGATTTCTTTGGGAACAAAGTGCACGATTCGTTCTATGGTCTTGAAGACGATGGAAGTGAACGCACCATTCAGTGGGTGAAAGATGAGCAAGCGCTAACAGAGAAATATTTAAGTGGCGAAAAAATGCGCACTGAAATTCGTGATCGATATACTTCCATTTTCAATTTTGAAAAAGTAAGTGCTCCCGATAAACACGGCGATTATTATTTTTTCTGGAAGAACACCGGACTTCAACCACAAGCCGTTTGCTATGTGAAGAAAGGAATGCGCGGCGCTGAACGTGTATTCATTGATCCGAATGCATTAGATCCAAAAGGACTCACCACATACAGTATGCTTGACTCCAACGACGACCACACCCTTATGGCTGTTGCTGTGAGCAAAGCCGGAAGCGATTGGAGTAACATTCATCTTTTTAATATTGAAACCGGACAAGAAGTTGAAGCCCCTATTGAATGGGTGAAGTTTAGTGGAGCTTCGTGGTTTGGAAATGGATTCTTCTATAGCCGCTATCCAGCGCCAGCTGCTGGAGAAGTCCTTAGCGGAAACAATATGAACCACGCTGTCTATTATCACTTATTAGGAACAAGTCAAGATTCTGATAAACTTATTTACGAAGACAAAAACAATCCAACGTACTATAACAATGCAGGTTTAAGCGAAGACAAACGCTACCTCTTTATCACTTCCGCTCCGGGAACTGACGGTTACGCAGTCTATTACAAAGACATCGCAAACGGAGGCCTGAATTTCATTCCACTCTTCACAGATTTAAGTCACCACAGCTCTGTGGTTGAAGTCGCTCTCGACGGTGAACTTATTGTTCACACTGATGTTGATGCACCCAATTACAGATTGGTGAAAGTGAATCCCGCAAATCCAAATCCAAAAAACTGGAAAACAATCATTCCCGAAGACAAACGTTTGTTGGAAGGTGTTTCCACCTGCGGTGGAAAATTATTCCTTCATTACCTCAACATGGCCAACACCGAAATTGAAGCCTGCGACTATGAAGGAAAGAACATCAAGAAAATAACGCTTCCCGATGGCACCGGCACTGCAAGCGGATTCTCAGGCAAGCGTCAAGACAAATCGTGTTACTTCACCTTCACCTCCTTCACCTATCCAGGTGTTATCTATTCATTCAACGTTGAAGACTTAACCTACGGTGAATATCACAGACCTTCGGTCGATTTCAACATGAACGACTACGAAAGCAAACAAGTACTCGTTAAGTCGAAAGACGGAACACAAGTCCCCCTCTTCCTCGTTCACAAAAAAGGACTTGTGTTAGATGGAAATAACCCAACTCTGCTCTACGGATACGGTGGATTCAACATTTCATTAACGCCTTCTTTCTCTTCTTCACGATTAATACTACTCGAACAAGGCGGCGTATTCGCTATGGCGAATCTTCGCGGTGGCGGCGAGTTTGGAGAGAACTGGCACAAAGGCGGAATGCTTTACAACAAGCAAAATGTCTTCGACGATTTGTTGGCTTGCGCAGATTATTTAATCGAGAACAAATACACTTCAACAAATAAATTAGGAATTGAAGGCGGTTCAAACGGAGGACTTTTAGTTGGCGCTTGCATGACGCAACACCCTGAAAAATTCGCTGTTGCATTTCCTGCTGTTGGAGTTCTAGACATGCTTCGATACCATCACTTTACGGTTGGTAAAGGATGGATTCCAGAATACGGAAGCGCCGACGAATCGGAACAAATGTTCAACTATCTGAAAGGCTATTCACCTTATCACAACTTGAAGCCCAACACGAATTACCCTGCTACCATGGTTATGACTGCAGACCACGACGATCGCGTAGTTCCCGCCCACAGCTTCAAATTCGCAGCAATGCTTCAAGAATGCACAACGAACGAAAGACCCGCGCTCATTCGCATTGAAACAAGCGCAGGACACGGCGCAGGAAAAAGCACGGAACAAATCATTGCAGAACAAACAGACAAGTGGACGTTCTTCTTTAAAAACGTTGGACACACTTATTCATTGAAATAGAATGAAAAAAATACGCTTGGTTATTTTCCTTTCATTGCTTGTCTTCATCCA
>JBEIFO010000100.1:0-7066 GCA_040382375.1 Crocinitomicaceae bacterium | reverse complement strand
CCTTTAAGATAATCACTTTTCGTCTACTCTTTTGAAAAGCGATTATCTTCTGTCTAACGGAAGACCATTTCTTCACCGACTCCTTTGCTGCGGTTGAGCGTTTGACATTGATGTAGTAATCGAAATACTCGACCAACGTGACTGGAATATTTACCTCCTCTTTGTTTTTGTTTTTCTTTTTCCTTTTCGGATGAATGACATTTTGCAACCACTCACTGGTAAACTCACCTCCGCTTCTTGAATGATTCAAATACGCTTCATTCAACCTGTGCGTTATGTCGCTCAAACTCAAAACGAGTTCTTTCAATTCAGAAGTTTTTGCATTCTTTACCGAACCCGTCTTTTTGTCCCATTTCGAAATTGGCACCGTTAAATAAGTGCTCATTTTAAGATCGACTGTTCTACCCACCTTCATTCGAACATGAATTGTTGCATTTTCAACGCCCCCTTTTGCTTGAATAATAAATCGGAAAATTCTCATAAAACAAAGCTACAAAAAACGGTCAAAAGTTAGCCCACATTTAGCCCACATTTAGCCCACATCGTTAAATCTCATTAGATCAATTTAGACTACTCTTGTCAAAAACAGCCTTTCAAAACACTTATTATCAATACTTTACAAATATTTCAAAAATCTAATGAAATCTAATGAGATTCATATTTTGTGGAGCGATTATCTCCACAAAATAACTCCTGAAA
This sequence comes from Crocinitomicaceae bacterium, assembly GCA_040382375.1. Classification (GTDB taxonomy): domain Bacteria; phylum Bacteroidota; class Bacteroidia; order Flavobacteriales_D; family Sanyastnellaceae; genus CAIZGX01. The sequence continues at coordinate 6,367 of JBEIFO010000100.1, read as the reverse complement.
CAATTGTTTAACAAACGTTTCAGGATTTTTTTTTCGATGTTAACCCTCGTCGAATACCCTCGCAACCAAGTTGCCCTCGTTGAAAACTCTCGCTAAGCAATTCGCCCTCGTGCGAAGCACATTCGCGAAGCATTCGCCGCAGGCATTCGTAGCTTCGCTACACCAGTTGCTTCGCTGCATCAGTTGCTCCGCAACATCATTTCTTATTAAAAATGTATCTTTACCACACTTTTAACTACGAATAAGTGTGTCGAAACAACACTTTTCATGAGATATATGTAAAATCACTACATTTGCAGCATGAAGAGAACGGCTTATCAAAACTTACTAGATTGGAAGAATAATCCCGAGCGAAAGCCATTGATCATTCAAGGGGCTAGGCAGGTTGGGAAAACATTTCTCATGAAGCACTTCGGGGAAAATGAATTCGAACAGATGGCCTATTTCAATTTTGAATCGCAACCACTCTTGTGTGCCTTGTTCGCAGATGAACTTTCACCAAATAAAATACTCCAAGGTCTTGAGCTCTTGTCCAATGTGAGCATAGATCCGAAGCGAACACTCATCATCTTCGATGAGATTCAATCCTGTAAAAATGCCATTACTTCGCTGAAGTATTTCCAGGAAGATGATCATTCATACTTCATAATTGCCGCCGGCTCATTGCTCGGAGTAGCTATTCACCAAGGTGTATCTTTTCCAGTTGGAAAGGTCAGTTTTTTAAACTTGTATCCTTTCAATTTCTTGGAGTTTCTAGCTGCCATGGGAAAGCAAAAATGGGTTGCTCTTATTCAAGAGCAGCAGCATGAAATGATTGCCACACTTGCACCTGAATTAGAAGCTCTGCTCAAGAACTACATTGTCATTGGCGGAATGCCTGCGGTAGTCATACAATTTGCAGCAACCGGACAGTACCAAGCCTGCAGAAATACGCAATTGGAAATATTGCAAGCCTATGAAAATGATTTTTCGAAGCACGCGCCTATTCAACAGTTGCCTCGAATTAGACAGGTTTGGCAATCCATCGTATCGCAATTGGCCAAGGAGAATTCCAAATTCATATACAGTGTTCTTCGAAAAGGAGCTCGTGCGAAAGACTTCGAGTTGGCTATTGAATGGTTAAGTGATGCCGGATTGATTCAAATTGTATCTCGAGTTAAAAAGCCCGGCCATCCGCTCAAATCATATGCCTCTTGGGAAGATTTCAAAATCTATTTAAACGACACGGGCTTATTAGGTGCTATGGCCCAATTGCCTGCTGATGTTGTTTTAAAAGATCACCAATTATTCACTGAGTTCAAGGGCATTCTTACCGAGCAATTTGTCTTACAGCAATTGATTGCTCTTGGCCAACGTGGTTTTTATTGGCATCCTGAAAACGCCACTGCCGAAGTTGATTTTCTTATTACACACCACGACGAAATAATTCCTATAGAGGTAAAAGCCGCTCGCAATGTAAAGTCGAAAAGTTTGTCTGTCTACCACTCTCAATATCCCACCGCAAAAGCCATCCGCCTCTCCCTTCTCCCCTACAAAGAGCAAACTTATATGACAAACATTCCGTTGTATAGTTTTGTTGGAACCTTGAAATACATTATTTGAAAACCTTCGGTTTTATTCCTACTACGTAATGGGAAAATCGGAGATTTTATTCCTACTTCGTAATTGGAACTTCGTTATACCTATTTCATAATTCCTACTACGTAATGGGAAAATCGAAGATTTTATTCCTACTTCGTAATGCCTACTGTGTAATTGGAACTGCGTTGTTACTGAAAACGTCGAAGATCCTCGCAACGAAGTTGCCCTCGTTGAAAACCCTCGCAACGCTTTTTGCCCTCGCGGAGCAATGGTAAGCTCAGTTTAATTCCTCTTCAGGCAACTGTGAAGTTGATACTCGACGATGAGTTCAAAACACAAGTCGGAAGAGCTTGTTAAAATCCTTACATTTAGCTGCTATCCAACCAAAAATACTTAGAGGAATTTTATTATTTGGTTATTTTTGAGGTGTAGAGGTAAGATTTTAAGCAAAAAAACCATGAGCAAAATTGATTCATTCATTCAGGCATATAATAAACTTGATTCCTTTATGCGCGAAAAATTGAAGCAAGATCACAGCATTAGTCACGCTAAGTTATTGTCTCAAATGGCCAGACATGATGCTGTTTTTGCGCATATTGAAACAAAATTACAGGCCTATCGAGCGCTGAGAAATGCTATAGTGCATATTCACAACGACAGCGAAACGCCTATTGCCATGCCAAATGAAGACGTGGTTAAAGATTATCAAAACATAGTATCGTATGCGCTTACGCCTCCCTTGGCTTTAGAAAGTTTAGCCATTACCCACATTATTTCAATTGATTGGGAAACAAAATTAAAAGATGTAAATGAATTGATGGAAAATAATGGATTAAGCTTAATACCCATAATTCAAGAAGGAAAGATGGCCGGGATTTTTTCCTCCTGGTTTCTTCAACGGTTCTTATTTGAGAGAAATTTTAATTTGAATAATGAGACTCCCGTTAAAGAAATGTATCAACACTTAAACTTAAACCAACCGATTTCGTTTATTAATCGAAATTTTCGCATTGGCTTTATGCGAGCAGACGCAACGCTAGATGATGTTGTTAAATCCTTCCATGAATCTGCAAAAAACGGGCACTACTACAAAGCCGTCTATTTGAGTGATACAGGCGCACCTGGCGAGAAATTACACGGAGTAATTACTCCACATTGCCTACCCGCGATTAATCCAAATTTGGTTAACAAAAAACTGAATATTTAACACGTGCTAAAGGTCAGTTTATTTAAAGAATATCGTTTATTCAATTCCGAATGTCTTGTGATTCTTGAAATAATTTAAAACACAAGCGCCAACACCAGCATAATCAGAATAAAAAACCCTGTATTTATCATCACTATTTTAAAGAATTCAGCGAATTCTCTTCCCCATCCGTGTGGGAATCTGCCGCTGTGATTGCAGGTAACATGGACTATTCTGCTTCCGATAGCCCCTAAACCGAGAATTGAGAATACTGTAATCATGGCATTTGATTTTTATGAATAACAACTCTAACGATGAATTATTGCACTATTTAAAAAAAAACATTGACAAGGCAATTTAATTTAATTATATTTCGTTGAGCGAATTAATTAAATCCCTACTATGAAAAGACTCATCCTTCATCCAGATGACCGCTCTACTGACTTCCTTAAACCCATTTACTCTCAATTGGAAAACACAACGGTAATCACCGGAGGCTTGAGAAGACAATCTGAGATTCATGAACTGATTCAATCCCATGATCAGGTAATTATGCTGGGACATGGTTTCTCTGAAGGTTTGTCATCTGCCCGTCAATTCGGATTAAATCCGTTCATTATTGATGCGCGCAGCGTTAAATACCTTTCCAAAAAAGAATCGAATATCTTCATTTGGTGCTATGCCTCTGATTTCGTAAGCACTTATAAACTGAAAGGCTATTGTTCAGGCATGTTCATTAGTGAAGAGCTTGAGGCGCTCTATCACAATGTAGACGCCACTGAAGATCAAATTAATTTATCGAATGAGGTGTTCTCTGCCGCACTTGGAGAGGCATTGCTGCTGGGGTATTCCATGCAAGAGACTTATAAATACGTTTACTCGAAGTATGAAGCGATTGCAGAAGGTAATTTGGTTGTGAAGTATAATTTGGAAAGGTTGAAGTGGTTTTAACTAATTAATGAGCTTGTATTAAACCTAATAAAACAATAGAATGGAAAAACTAACACTCGAACAAATAGATCACGAAATCAAATCGCTTGAACTTAAAGAGAAGCTACTCACCTTCGACCGTAACATTGAAATGCGTTACGAAGAAAAGCTTGCTAATCAGAGACTGAGTGTCCTTCAGGAATTGAGATACCTCCTCACAGCAACCAAGATAGACGAGTCGAAATCCATTGTCGGTGGGGAAAGCGTTTACAAGAACTTATTGAGTGAATACGAGGAAGAATTGGTTAAAATGAAGTTACTGAAGATTATTCAGGAGTTGTAATCTGAAGAACGACTTCTTGCATAGGTATTATCATTCGGTTATTCTCGATGCCGAGAATTGAGAAATAAATAAGAGTTTAAAATTATACAAGGCAATGTTGTTAATTTTATAGAATATTCCAATCGTCCATGTTTATTTGTAATAACCCTTCCTGCGCTATCTCTCTTTCCAAGGCCACATTTCCTGTTGCCATGCCCTGCCCTGTTTGTCAAACCATGCTGGCTGCGGCTTCGAGTGTCAATGAAGATGAATTGGCTCTCATACTAAATTTACCCTACGTCATTGCATATCCGCTTAAAAAGACATTAGAAGAAAAACACGCCTGGACGAAAATTAACTTATTCAAAGACACTTTTCTCAATTATTTAAAATACTTGGGACTCCTATCGGCATCGGAGTTCTTCAACAGTCCTTTCAAGGACAAACGCATGGTAGCGCTCTTTCACAATACATTGGCTGAGCCTTCCTTTGGTACATGGAACGTGTTCATCCGAGAAACACTGGCATTCTTGAAAGAAAAAAATCATTCGTTCTTTATCACCGAATTGCCGAATTATTATGACAAGATTGAAACAGGAAAGAAGCGAAAACTTTTCAAGGGGGAAATTGAATTCATTGACAGCAATGGTGATGTGCAGATCAAAAAACAAGAGGCCACTGCGATTGGCATGTTAATCAATTTCCGAAACCGGTATTTGGGACATGGTTTGACATTGGATGCATCAACAGCTGAACAACTCTGGGAAGAGTACTATCCTATTTTCAAAGACCTGTTATTGCAAATGTCCTTTTGCAAAGACTATCCCATGTACAAAACAGAACATGGAGAAACGTTTCGATTGCAATCGGATGAATTACATCTGATGGAAAAACAAAATAGTGCCCAAGGAAATGTCTGGTTGGAAAATAGTAATCAACAAACTTTAGACATCATCCCCTTCTTTGTCGTTCCTGGCGAAGTGGCCATTGCAAAAGAAGACAAAGAGCAAATTCTCACTTACGAATCTTACACAGGAAAGACAATTAAATTTTTCAGTCCAGAAGGAACAGAAAAACAAACCTCTGGTAAAATTCTCGAGCGGCTGAATATGCTTTTGCGCGATAAGCAAAAAGAGCAACCTTACAGTCCCGAGGCTTTCACTAAAGAAATCTTTTTAACCCGCGTTGCAGAAGAGAACAAGCTAATTCTCGACACCCTTATAGCAGAGAAGAAAGTCATTCCCGGTGTGTATGTGCACCGCGAAGACATGGAGATCAAACTCCGTGAATGGATCGGTGCACGTGCCAACATTTTTGTAATGGCTGCAGAAGCCGGCAGCGGGAAAACTAATTTGCTGGTAGAAATACAAAAGCAATATACCAACCGCGACTTTCCGACCTTAATCATCCGAGCCGGACGAATGGAGAAGAATACCCTTCATGCGCAGTTGTGTTACCTATTGAATATTGATGAGCGTGAAAATATATCCCAATACCCAGCTATTGCCGGAACACAAGAGAACCCAACTTTTGTTTTGATTGACGGCATTAACGAAGCTCACGAAGCGGAAAAACTTTGGTCCGAACTATTTGAAATCTCTCAACACTTTGAACCCGGAAGCTTGAAATTTGTGATTACAAGTCGGGCGAATACAGCCGCTGATATCAATCGATATAAGACTACTGAGGAGCACGAATCCTACTTGTATGGTGACAATAAAGACAGAGAAATCAAGGTAAGTGCATACACCCATTGGCTCGCTGCCCTCTCCATGGAAGAGATGAAGAAGGCCTGGGAATATTATGTGCAGAAAGACAAGAGCAAGTTCAAACCCCAGTTTGATTTTGATGACCTCGCCACTTTTGATCGCGCCTTGTACAATCAAATCAGCAATCCGCTGGTGTTGCGCTTATTTTTAGAAACCTATCAAGGCAAGAACTTACCAAAAAAAGGCAATCAGCATCTAGACATTTGGAGCGACTGGTTGTCTTCTTTTAGCAAAGAAGAGCAAGCGTTCTTCACAGCATTGGCCAATGCCATTTGGGAAAAAGGAGAAAATGAATTGTTGCTAGACGACCTACTAAAAGACAACACACTTCTTCCCTACTTCACCAGTGATCAATTGAATTCCCCTTATCCTCGGTTGAGAAACTTGGGATGGATTAGCCGATATGTAAAAGACCTAAATGCCTGTATTGGATTTACCGTTGAAGGCGCACTCTTGCATCTTTTGGGAAAGAAAATTGAAATCCAATATCCGCCCATTGCATTATCTGAAATAAAAGAACTGTTGCAAACTGGAAGCCCATTGCAGCAATCCGGGGTTGGCGCTTATTTACAATATTTG
>JBEIFO010000099.1:0-7070 GCA_040382375.1 Crocinitomicaceae bacterium | reverse complement strand
GTATTGAAAATGCGTAAGGGTAGTTATATCCGTCCCAGCCTGCAACATCGAATGGATGTGTCGCATACACCAACGTGTGCATGTGATTTTCCTTTCTAATTTTCATGGTGAAATCACCTTTCTCGTCGTGCGTTTCGAGTTCAGACGGACGTTTGATATCGCGTTCGCAAAAGGGTGAACTTTCGAGCAGTTGTCCGAATTGATTTCTATATCGCTTAGGAGTAACAATGGGTGAAAAACTTTCAACAATAAATAGGCGATTGTCTTCGGTATCGAAATCGATTTGATAAATCATTCCTCTTGGAATGACCAGGTAGTCGCCGTATTCAAAAGGAATATTTCCTAAGAACGTCCGCAATTTTCCAGAGCCGCGATGTATGAAAATAACTTCATCTGCATCTGCGTTTTTGTAGAAATATTCTGTTAAACTTTTGCGTGGTGCAGCAACTGAAATGTGTAGGTCGTTGTTGAAAAGCAAAACCGTTCTGCTTTCTAGAAAATCGTCTTGTGGCGCAACGTTAAAACCGCTGAGCATGCGTGGCTCTATGTTGTGATAGACCGCTGCTTTTGGTGAAACATCAACGGGTGCGCTAATGCTTTTAATTTGGGTAGGTCTGTGCAAGTGATAAAGCAACGAAGACATTCCCGTAAATCCCTCTGTGCCGAATAGCTGTTCGTAATGCAATTCGCCAGATTCCTTATAAAACGTTGTGTGACGTTTTGGAGGTGTTTTTCCGAGTGAGTGGTAAATAGGCATGCGGCGAAGTTACGAATGAACCTGAATGAAAAAATAATGAGGAATGCTTCTGCTCTGACTGATGTTTCTCAATTTGAATTATTTCCCCGAAGCATTAATGGCGTTGATGTAATAATTTAAATTTGGGGGTTCAATGTGTCCCCTGACAATAAAGGCATTTGGGTAGGATGTCTTAAAGTTTTTCAGTTCGTTTTTGGCGTCGGTTTCAGTGAGGAAATCGCCAATGCGCAAACTGAAATCGGGAACGTTTTGTTCGAGATAGGCCTGATGAACAAAACCTTTCGCCATGAATTCCTGTCTTTTTGCTTTTGCTTGTTCGAGAGGGCCAAAGAAAATTTGAATACGAAACCCTTCAAGGTTATTTATTCCTCTTGAGTTTCGCTCAATAGCCGAGATAGAAGGTGGAACACTGAAAACAACGTGCCCAGGTTTTAAAGTGTCTTGTACGTGAGACTTAACTGTTAAGTCTTTGGCTGCAGGCTTTTGAGCTGAAGTGCTGAAAGCTGCAAATAAGAGAAGAGTAATTAAAAGGCGCATGATGTCTGTCATTTCTCAACAAAGGTACGCCAGCGTTTTTGAAGTACAAAACATAAACGTCAATGAATCAATAGAGTAAGATTGAAAAACGGCGCGAATGTTATTTAGAATAGGTATAAATTAAGAAATAGATGAAAATGACATTTCTGTGATAAACCTCGTGAAGTAAATTTGCGACGCATTAAATAAGGATTTTTGTAAAAAGACCAGGAATGAAGCGACTTCTAGCAAGTTTAAAAGGATTAGCGTTATTATCGATTGTTAACCTATCCTTGTTTTCAGCGTCTTACGCTGCTAACATTCACGAAGGTGGGGACCCAGTAAAGGGTGCCGAGCTCTTCAACGCCAATTGTGCGTCGTGTCACAAAATAACAGATGAAATCTTGGCTGCGCCTGGTTTGAAAGGTATTTCAGATCGTTGGGCCGGTAAGGATGAGCTGATTGTAAAGTGGATCAATAATCCTCAAGCTGCTGCCGCGTCGGGTGATCCATACATCAAGGGCTTGGTAGATAAGTATGTTGGCACCTACGGTTGGATGGCTGCGCAAGCAGTGACCAAAGAAGAGATTAATCATATCTTAACCTATGTTAAATCGGGCGGCGGCGCTGGAGCAAAGAAAGACGAAGGTCCGAATTGTATCACAGTAGAAGATATGGCTAAGATGAAGGCCGAGGAAGAAGAGGCGAACGGTGGAGGCGGAGTTATTTGGATAATTATTATAGGATTAATTCTAGCTATTGTTGGTGTTTCTGCAGCTAACATTTCACGTTCATTGAAAGCGGCCAATGCCGAGGGTGATTCATCGGAAGAAGAAGAGCATAAAGGATATTGGTCTTCAATGAAGGCTTGGATGTGGAAGAACAAAGGATTCGTTGGAATTGTGGGTGTCTTCTTGGTTTGTTACTTTGTAGTTGTGGGTTACGGAACATTGATGGATATTGGTGTTTACGAAGGCTACAACCCGGAGCAACCTATTTGGTTCTCACACGCAAGTCACGTTTGTAAAAACGAAATTGATTGTCAATATTGTCATAGCAGTGCCGGTAAATCGAAACATGCGAGTATTCCTTCAGTGAATGTTTGTATGAACTGTCACAAGGGTATTAACAAAGGTCCAATCACAGGATCAAAAGAGATTGCCAAGATCTATGCTGCCATTGGTTTCGATACTATCTCAAAACAATACATTGCGAACTACGATCAAAAGCCAATTGTTTGGAATAAGGTTCACAATTTACCGGATCACGTTTACTTCAACCACAGCCAGCACGTAACGGTTGGAAAGATTGATTGTAAGCAATGTCACGGTCCAGTTCAAACTTACACAACCGGTCGTCAAGCGACAACTGCGGAAATTAATCTTCAGGAAGATGTAGAGGGATTGGTGAAATTGACTAAGCCAACTCTTACAATGGGATGGTGTATTGAATGTCACAAAGAGAAGAAAATCGACTTGACTTCAAGCGGGTACTATGAAGAAATGCATGAGCGTTTCAAATCTACTGAAGCTGGAAAGCGCACCCTGCGTGCTTTGCTTCAAGATAACATAGACGGAATGAAGTTGGGAGAGAAGTTAGATACGTTACGTCCAGAGATTTCTGTAAAAGGAATGGGTGGATGGGAATGTGGAAAATGTCACTATTAATTTTGATTGGACCTGAATATCATGGGTATGAATAAAAAATACTGGACAGGAATGGAAGAGTTGGAGAACACTTCTTCTTTCCAAGAAAGCATGTCAAACGAGTTTGCAAAGTCTGAAAGCGTTGAAAGCTTTTTGGGTAATGATAAGCTTGCTGAAAGTAACACTGGGCGTCGTGACTTCTTGAAGTTCATGGGATTCAGTGTAGCTGCTGCAACGCTTGCTGCTTGCGAAACTCCGGTAATAAAAAGTATTCCTTACGTGGTTAAGCCAGAGGAAATCACTCCGGGTATTGCGAATTACTACGCATCTTCTTTCTATGATGGAAATGAGTATGCGAACTTGTTTGTGAAAACACGCGAAGGTCGTCCAATCTTCATTAAAGGAAACAAAGAACACGGAATCGGTGGCGGTGCGGTTTCTTCTAGGATCAATGCCTCTGTATTGGGACTGTACGATAGTGCGCGTCTTCAAGGACCAATGAAAGCTGGTTCTTCTAGCGATTGGGGTACAATAGATGCTGAAATTTCTGCGGCATTGGCAGGTGCTTCTTCCATTCGAATTCTGTCTAATACTGTAATTAGTCCAAGTGCTAAGCGTGCAATCGCTGAGTTCTCTGCAAAATATACTGGGAAGGTTCAGCACATTCAATGGGATGCTATTTCATACCAGGGTATGCGTCTAGCTCACAAGAATGTTTTAGGTAAGGAAGTAATTCCTGCTATTGACTTTTCAAAAGCAAAAACAATTGTTTCAGTAGGAGCTGATTTCTTAGGCACATGGATGTCTTCGAACTTGTTCCAAGGTGCCTATGCTTCAACCCGTCGCCCAGAGGGTGAGTGGATGAGCAAACATTACCAGTTCGAAGCAACGATGTCATTGACTGGATCGAACGCCGATGTTCGTATTCCAATTAAACCGTCACAAGAAGGTGCTGTAGTTGCTGCGTTGTACAATGCAATCAAAGGCGGAGGCGCCGAAGTTGCAGGAGTTGATTCAGCGCGTATTGCACGTATTGCTGAAGAGTTGAAAGCGAATGCAGGTGAGAGCATTGTTGTTGCGGGAAGCAACAATGTAGATGTTCAATCTATTGTTTGTGCCATTAACAACGAATTGAAGAACTACGGTTCAACATTGAATGCTGACAAGCCAGTTAATTTCTTCCAAGGAGACGATGCAGCAATGGATCGTTTGGTTGGTGAAATGAACAACGGTCAAGTGGGAGCACTAATCGTTTACGGAGCGAATCCTGGATATTCTTATGCTGATGCGGCAGGTTTCAAAGCTGCAATGGGTAAGGTTGCTACTGTAGTTAGTTTCAATGGATATGCCGATGAGACTTCAGCTAAAGCGACTTACAATGCTCCAGACCACCATTACTTAGAGTCATGGAACGATTTAGAGCCAATGGCTGGACGAATAGATTTCGTTCAACCAACCATTACTCCCCTTTACAATACACGTCCTGCACAAGAGAGCTTGTTGCGTTGGTCGGGTAATTCAATTTCTTACTACGATTATATCAAAGGAACTCATGCAGGTTTGTCTTCAGACTTGTTCAACATGAGTATTCATAATGGAACTACGCACAATGTTGCATTACCGAAAGCAGAAAATGCAGCGGTTATTGTTCCGATTTTAGCTTCAGGAGCGCCTGCTCAAGCAGAAGTTACTGCACCCGCAGCTGCTCCAATTGTTGTAGCAGCGGCAGCCGCAGTTGCAGCGCCTGTTATTGCATCATCGCCTGTATCTTACGACTTAGCAACTGCAATTTCGAATGCAAGTTCAATGGCAACAGCGGAGTGGGAGGTTAGTTTTTATCAGAAGGTTACAATAGGAGCTGGAGATTATGCAAATAACCCTGTTCTTCAAGAAACACCTGATCCGATTACTAAAGTTACTTGGGACAATTATGTAGCTATGTCTCCGACCGATGTTAAGCGTTTGAATTTAAATTCTTACATCGCTCAAGATGATCCTGCATCAGTTGTTAAAGTAACCATAAACGGAAAAACAGTAACCTTGCCGGTATGTCCAACCCCAGGCCAAAAGCCAGGAACCATTGGAATTGCTTTGGGTTATGGTCGTGGCGCAAACAACGAAAAAATTGGTAAAGCAGCTTATCAAACAGCGGCTAATGGTGAGTATGAATTGAATGAAAACGGAATGCCTAAGACCATTGGTCAGAACGCTTTTCAATTCGTTTCAACTTCGACTACTCGTCAATACATTGGAACTGCAACTCTAGAAGTTACAGAGGAAACATACGAATTGGCTTCAACACAACTACACAACACCGTAATGGGTCGTGATTCAGTTGTAAGAGAAACGGTTCTAGGAAAGTATTTAGCTGAGAAAGAAGCTGAAAAAGGAACAGCTTCATGGAATTTGGTTCCAACATTACCTGTTCACGAAGATTTGAATGGAGATGGAAAGATTAATCCAGCAGACCGTAAGCCGGTTAAAGAATTTGATTTGTATAGAGATCATCCTGTAGAAGGAGCTGGTCACCGTTGGGGATTGACAATTGATTTGTCTTCTTGTATCGGTTGCGGTTCTTGTATTACAGCTTGTCACACAGAGAACAACGTTCCTGTTGTAGGTAAAGACGAAGTTCGTCGTCACCGTGATATGCACTGGATGCGTATTGACCGTTATTTCTCTTCTGAATTCCAGCCTATTGATTTATCTCAAACGTTGGAAAAAACGGAAGAGGCAACAGGTAAAGGAGCAATTGGTGCTTACCGTGAAATGGAGAATCCAGAAGAGAATCCACGCACTGTTCACATGCCAATGATGTGTCAGCACTGTAACCACGCTCCTTGCGAAACGGTTTGTCCTGTTGCTGCAACGACACACAGTAATGAAGGTTTGAATAACATGGCATACAATCGTTGCATTGGTACACGTTACTGCGCAAACAACTGTCCATATAAAGTTCGTCGTTTCAACTGGTTCAACTATGTAACAAACGATAAGTTTGCGAACTTCAATCCGTCACAAGACGAGAGTCTCCGTTGGGTGTTGAATCCAGACGTTACTGTTCGTACACGTGGTGTTATGGAGAAATGTAGCATGTGCCAACAACGTATTCAAGCGGGTAAATTACAAGCTAAGAAAGATGGTACACCTGTTCAAGACGGATCAATCGTTACAGCATGTGCTGAGGCTTGTCCTACGCACGCCATTGTATTCGGTGATTTGAACGATACAAAATCAGAGAACACTGATCGTTCGAAGAACAACCGCTCATACCATTCATTAGAAGAAGTTGGAATTCAGCCAAACGTATTCTACATGACAAAAGTTAGAAACATTGAAGAAACTGAAGCATAAGCCATGATAAAAGAAGCAGCTATTCGCAGACCCCTTATTCTAGGTCACAAGACGTACCATGATATTACGAATGATGTTGTTGGTCCTATTGAAGGCAAAGCGCCACGTCAGTGGAAAATTGCCATTACCATTGCTGCAGTTATTGCATTGTATGGAGTAGGTTCAATTATGTACCTCGTAGGTACGGGTATTGGAGCATGGGGATTGAACAAGACCGTTGGTTGGTCATGGGATATCACCAACTTCGTTTGGTGGGTGGGTATTGGTCACGCAGGAACTTTGATTTCTGCGGTATTGTTACTTTTCCGTCAGCGTTGGAGAATGGCAATTAACCGTTCTGCTGAAGCAATGACTATTTTCGCTGTATTGATGGCTGCTCTCTTCCCTGTATTTCACATGGGACGTGTATGGCAGGCATACTGGACACTTCCATTGCCGAACCAATTCGGATCACTTTGGCCGAATTTTAACTCACCATTGATGTGGGACGTATTTGCGATTTCGACCTACTTCTCTGTATCGTTGGTGTTTTGGTACATTGGTTTAATTCCAGATTTCGCAACCATTCGCGATCGCATGGTTAAGCCACTTCCGAAGAAGATTTATGGAATTCTTTCTTTCGGATGGTCTGGTCGTGCTAAGCATTGGACACGTTTTGAAGAAGTATCATTGGTTCTTGCAGGTATTGCTACTCCGCTAGTATTCTCGGTTCACTCGATTGTATCGATGGACTTTGCTACCTCAATAGTTCCGGGATGGCACGCAACAATCTTCCCTCCTTATTTCGTATCTGGAGC
>JBEIFO010000098.1:0-7086 GCA_040382375.1 Crocinitomicaceae bacterium | reverse complement strand
TATTTGCACCCACAAATCCCAAGCGGCCCGTTCGTCTAGGGGTTAGGACAGCAGATTTTCATTCTGTAAACAGGGGTTCGATTCCCCTACGGGCTACAAGAAAAACCCTCAACGAAAGTTGAGGGTTTTTTGTTTAAAATGTTCTATGCTTACCCAGCATCGTAAATCGGTTCAAGGTCACGAAGATTAATCCAGCCAGAAGTGGTTTTTCCATTATTCGAATTGTAAAAATCGATGTAGCCAAAGCCATTGTTCACTTTGGTAATTACACAAACATCTCCTGAAACAAGAAATGCGCCTCTAGATGTAGCCGGATCGGCAGAACTGTGGAAAAATGTTTTTCCTACGACTACTACGCCCTGCGTGTATGGAGGGAACTGCTGCTCAAGCTTTGCATTCGCAACAACAGTCTGTCTTCTAGCTTCTTCAGCTTGTCTGAGTTTTTCTTCTTCAAGCTTTTGACGCTCCTGCTCTAGTTTTTGTTTTTCAGCTTCAATTTTTTGTAGCTCGGCAGCATTGTTATTATTTGCCGCAGGCACACTTCCACTTTCATTGTTTGAGCATGATACAAAAACAGCGAGTGACAGAAGAAGAATCAAGTGTTTTTTCATAAAGTTTAATAGGTTTAAGTTTAGGAGGTACGAATATAACAATATTTGTAAATTTAACTTTGTATGTGTGTTTATTTGTAATTGTGATTCTTTTTTTGAATTTGCGAATTCCTTGAATTGGCAGCTATGAACAGTCAGAGAAGTTAATGTGATTTAATAATAACTTAATCCAGTAGAATTGTGGGAATATCTAAATCGAAATTTATAGCCGGACTGAATTGCGAGAAGCGATTGTTTTTAGAGGTGAATCACCCAGAATTGAAGACTCCCATTTCGTCGGATCAAGAGTCGAAATTTAATTTGGGCCATAGAGTGGGAGCGCTTGCCCAGCAACGTTTCCCTGGCGGTGTAAATGCCGAACCTCAAGGAGATAGAAATTTTAAGCAGTGGATAAATTCAACCCAATTGTTTTTAGATGAAAAGCGTCCGGTGATCTATGAAGCTGCATTTTCATTTGAGGGCAGCTTTTGTGCGTTAGATATTCTTGTTCGAGAGGAAGATGATATAGTAGCAATTGAGGTGAAAAGCAGTAAAGAGGCAAAGGAGATCTATGTTTTGGATGCTGCATACCAATATTATGTCATGTCGCAATTGGGCTTTCAACCCAAAAGGTTCTATCTGTTGTTAATAGACGGGACTTATGTCCGCGAAAGGACATTGGACGTAAATCAATTGTTTCAGAAAGTTGATATTACCGACAGGGTAGTTAGTCTTCAAGAAAGCATTAAAGGAAATGTATTGCAATTCACTGCGATGCTTGCGGCAGGAATTGAACCTCAGAGAGAAATTGGTCCGCATTGCAGTAGCCCTTATAATTGCTCGTTTTATGCCCACTGTAGTGCTCACTTGCCGAAGGTCAATCCTATAACAAGCTTGAGAGGGTCAGCGGAAAAAGTTTGGGACTTGCATAACAAAGGAATTTATTCTATTGAAGATATTCCTTCAAGTTATCCGCTGCAAACTCGTCAAATACCACAAGTCAATGGTGTGAAAAGGGGAGAGTCGATATTGAATAAGGAGCCGATTCGGAAATTTTTAAGCAAAGTAGAATACCCCTTACATTTTTTTGATTTTGAAACTGTTTGGCCGGCTATACCTGTTGCTGAAGGAATAAGCCCATTTTGTCATTTGGCTTTCCAGTATTCCATGCATATTATTCATTCAGACGAATTGAATAGTCACAAAGAATATTTGGCCAACCCTGATGAAATCTTGCAAGGGGTGAATACAGAGTTTGAATTGATTCAGCAAATGAAAAGTGATTTTCACTCTGAGGGAAGCATTGTTGCCTACAATGCAACATTTGAAAAAAACAGATTGAAGGATATGAAAAAACGCTTTCCAAGCGAATCCGATTTTCTTGACAACTTAATTTCTCGGTTTGTTGATTTGATGGAATTGTTTCGTCCTCAGAATATTTATTATCTACCCGCAATGAAAGGAAGTTACTCAATCAAAAACGTATTGCCTGCTATTGCCCCAGAATTTAGCTATTCAGACTTGGTAATAGGAAATGGCGGAGAGGCGAGTTCAATTTTTGAGTCGAGATGTACCGGTTCTTTCGAAGGGAATTGGGAAGAGACGAGAACGGCGTTACTCAAATATTGCGAGCGGGATTCCTATGGAATGGTTGTTATTTGGAATCATTTGAACAAATGTCTTTGACGAATGCTTCGCGAATGTCTTTGACGTTCCAACAACATAGTTCTAACAACGTATTTCCAATAACGCAGTTCATCAGATTCGGGAAACATCAAATCATCGCCAATCCAATAATAATGTTGAGAAGCATTATTGCTGGATAAATACCTGCGAGTATAAGCCCCGTGATAGCGCGACTGCGGTATTTGCGGTAGTTCGGGTCTTTCCCGTGCATGCGCAGAAAGCGAATGGCAAAGGTGATGGCTAATATTTCAAGAACTATGAATATGCCTGCTCCCAAAAGGATAGCAAGGCCCAGGGCTGTCAAACCATCAATGCTAAACAAAATAGCTAAAATAATAGCAATCACGAACCCCAAAACAGGAGCGGAAAGGGCGCCAATGCCTAGTCCCAATGCCCAGTTGGCTAGTTTTGTGTCTTGCAACTCATTTGTTGGAAGAGGGTTCGTGTAATTGTTGCTGAAGTATTCCTCTTGTTTAGTTTCCTCTTTCGGAGTTATAGTATCGATGGGAGAATTTACTATACTTTTTTTTCTTGCGCTAAGAGTCAATGTTTCGCTAGTGTTGGCGGAAATTGTTTCAACCGAATGATTATTCGGTTCGGACGGTAAGTTAACAGGATTTTGGTCTATTGAATTTTCAGCTGAATAAACGTCATGATCGACAATTTTCTTTTTTGCAATTTCATAGCTTCCCTCATTTTTATTTGAGAATAAACGATGACTCCAAGAAATATGATAACCATCTTGATGCAAGCGTTTTTCAATTGAACAGGAATTCAAAAGTGTAGAAAGAGTTAAGCAAGCGATAAATACAAAAAATATTTTTTTCATAATTTAATTTTTTATGCAATCGTTGTAAACGTCTTTGTATGATTTGCTAACGTACAAGCTGCTGCGAATATATTCGTTATTCATGAGCTCCTTGTGCAATTTAGGTAAATTGTAACATGGTACACCCGGGTATAGGTGATGCTCGTTGTGAAGATTGATGTTCTTCGGGGAGAAGAATAGACGAACAAACCAATTGTGCGTCGTTGTTCGGGTCTGCATCGAATGGTCGTACCCTTCAATGCTCGAATGCTCCGCTATGCGTCGCAAGCGATTCGCTACTTGTGTCCAAGTAGCAAATGGAATAATCCAATACAGCAGCAACCACATGCCGTGATTGAAATAAATGAAGATTGAAAAAACAAGGATGTAAAATGAAATTCGCGCGAGCGTATACCCAAGTGGCGTCGGTTCTTTTTTTCGCTTCACGTGTTTACCGGACATCACCTTCAGTGTTTCGAAAACACCAATTCCGGTAAATTGAATGAAAATAATCTTGAAGAATTTTTTCGCGGACATGGGGAATTTCCAATTTTCATCGTGCTTCGCAATGAAGTCAGGATCTTCATCGGTGTTCAAATGACGGTGATGTGCCAAGTGCTTAATGCGATAAGAGCGCATAGAAATGAACAATGGCCAAGCACAAAAAACTTCAGCAAGGAAATCGTTCAACTTCGTGTTTCGCGAAATTAGATTGTGAACCGATTCGTGCATGATAAGTCCCAATGCCAAGTATCGAGCCCCAAGGAAGAGGACTAAAACAATGTACAACGGCCAAGAGAAGAAGTTTTCACACAAGATTCCGGATGCCACAATAGCGGTCCATTCAAGAATAATTGAAAAAACGCCTCGCAAGGTGCTTACATTATGCCAAGACTTTAATTTGTCTTTGGGAAGCAATACGCGAATTTCGTTTGGCCTTTTTAAGGTGTGTATCATTTTCCGCTTTGTATTTTGTCTATTTTAGATGAATCAAAAATAGCAATAACCTATGTACTTGCTGTCGCTAAATAAAAATATTGCAGTTGAGGAGTTTGGAGGGAAGGGCGCGCAGCTTTCACGCATGATGCGAGCGGGTTTCCCTATTCCCGATGGTTTTGTTATTTCTACGCGGGCTTTCGAACGTTTCGAAAAAGAGAATTTTTCCATTGAAGAGATAAAGAGTGATGTTCAATTCGAATTGAATCGAATTGGCGCTTCGCATTACATGGTTCGTAGTTCCGCCATTGGCGAGGATTCCGATGAGAATTCGTTCGCGGGACAGCTCGATTCTTTTTTGTGTGAAAACGATCTTGACGAGATTCTTCAACATATAAAAAAATGTTGGAAGTCTTATGAGAAGGAGAATGTAAAAACCTACGAGGCCATTTCGAACAAGCGGCTCGAAGGCATGGGCGTTGTGGTGCAAGCATTGATAGACCCAGATTATGCAGGCGTTATTTTTACTCGTTCGTATTTGGAAGCCAACGCAGTGTTGGTGGAATACGTTCAAGGACACGGAGAGAAATTGGTTTCAGGAGAAGTTACTCCCATGCGTTTTCATTACAGATATGGTGAAGGAAGTGCAGATGCAGAATTTCTTCCAGCGTTGGAAGAAGGTATGCATGTAGCAAAGAAGATTGAAGCGCATTACGGCATGCCCATGGACATTGAATGGGCGTTGAAAGATGAGAAGTTTTATGTTGTTCAAGCGCGGAAGATCACCACGCTTTGGAAAGAGCCCGAAGTGTATTGGTCGAATACGAATGTGAATGAGAATTATCCGGAAGCCATTTCGCCCTTGTTATATTCCATAGCGCGACAATCGTATTATCATTATTTCAAAAATCTTTCAAGACTTTTTCAAGTTTCGGAAGAATCAATTCGCTCGCTGGAAGGATCCTTCACGAATGTCATTGGTGTATTCGGAGGGAAGATGTATTACAACATGAGTAGCATTCATGCGATTCTTTCGGCGTCGCCTTTTTCTGAAGCGCTCATTCAGTCGTTCGATAATTTTGTTGGATATGCAGAAGGCGCGAAGGCTGCTAAAATTCCTTCAACCAAAAAAGAGAAATTTCTTTTTGTTCGAAATGTGCTGAAGCAAAACAAAGCGCTTCCAAAGAATGTAGTTCAGTTTGAAAGAATAGTTTCGAATTACATGAGCGATGTTCAAGGAGCAATAACGCATTCCGATATTCGGAAGTTATTTCATGGATTTATTGAAATTCGCATGCACAGCTGGTATCGGGCGTCGTTGGCCGATTTCTTCGCAATGGCCTTTCACGGTTTGTTAGGGAAGTTGTGTGTGAAGTATTACGGTGAAGGTGGAGTAGGGATTCAAAATAAACTCATACAGGCCATTCCGAATTTAATAAGCAGTCGTCCGGTTATTGACATGTACGAACTTGTGGTCTCCATTCGGAAAAATGAAAGTGTTTACACGAAATTTCAAAAAAGTAACGCATTAGATTTTTGGCTTTGGTTGAATGAAGAATGTGCTGATAGTGTTGTCTGCAAAGGAATTCATGAATATCTGAACAAATGGGGGTTCCGCTGTTCAGGCGAGCTCATGCTTACGTTTAAGAATTACATAGAAGAACCCGAACGCTTCATTGCGTTGTTAATGCAATACGAAAAACTTCCCGATCAGAATCCCGAGGAAGTCATGCACACGAAGTATCTTGAAGCTGTGCAGGCTAAGCGAGATTTTAAAAAGTATATTTTCAAGAAGAATAAATTGAATCTTTTAAAATCAATTCTTCATGTTTGGCAATTGAATTTTTTGGTGAAGAATGCGTGCAGAGGAATCTCCTCGCGTGAGCGCGTTCGCTTAAAACAAGCACAACTGTATTTCGGATTTAAGTTGGCGTTGAAGAAGGCGGAGCAATCGTTTCTTCAACGAAACATTTTGAAATCGGAAGGTGAAATTTTCTTTTTGAATTATACTGAAATTGTCGAGCACCTCGATGCTTCGCAAATGGCTTCGGCTTCGAATAGTGAAATATTGGAATCGCGGAAGAGTGCTTTCGAAGTTGAATCGAAATTGATTTATCCGGATGATTTTTATACGACATTTGGAAAGTACACTTCTCCCGATCAAGTCACACGAAAGGAGGTAAGTACTGATTCGACGAGTGATTTGAAAGGATTGTGTGCTTGTGGTGGAGTATTAACGGGAAGAGTGAAAGTGTTAGAAACAATAATGGAAGCGGATAAATTGGAGATGGGAGATATCTTAGTTACAAGACAAACAGATCCGGGATGGGTTTCGGTTTTTCCATTAATTAGCGGACTTATTGTAGAGCGTGGAGGAATGCTTTCTCACGGAGCCATTGTCTCACGTGAATTTGGAATCCCGGCCATAGTAGGAGTAGAGCTCGCAACGCAAAAAATGAAAGACGGAGATTTGATAACACTGAACGCCGACAAAGGCACCATTGTCATTCATGATTGAAACGCTTCGCATATATATTGCACAACGATTTTCCACGTTGATGTTTTTTAGTCTGGCTATTTTCCTATTTCTGTTTTCAGTTCCGTTGCATGCATTCAATCCCCTTTCATTGATTGATATAGTTAAAGTGTTTTTCATGCTGTGGGTCATGCGTTTGTATGACGATGTCATGCAATGGGAAAACGATGTTGAACATGTCGAGCGAATTTATACGCAATCTGAATCTCGCTCGAAACTTATTCTTCCACTCGTTTTAAGCATGGCTTTGAGCGTTGGCTTCTGTTTGAATGATAGTCCAGATTTTTCTAGTGCAGCCTTGTGGTTGTATTTTATAATTGTGAATCACCTATTGTATAAGGCTCTTGTGCACAGGAGCTTCTGGGCATTTGTTCTTCCGCTGATTAAGTATCCTTTTCTGTTTTTTTATATGTCGTTCAGTTTCGGTTTCAATCAAGAAATAACATACATCGAAATTACCAGTGCAACGGCTTTGTTTTTAGCTTTTGTTGTCTATGATTTGCTAGACAATCAATCAACAGATAAACCTC
>JBEIFO010000097.1:0-7094 GCA_040382375.1 Crocinitomicaceae bacterium | reverse complement strand
GCAAATCTTCAGCGCGATATAGAGATGATCAATGATTCGGCTGCTGATTGGTTTCATGTAGATGTAATGGACGGAATGTTTGTTCCGAATATTTCTTTCGGAATGCCGGTCATTAAAGCATTGAAAAAACACGCGACAAAACCATTGGATGTGCATTTGATGATTGCCCAACCTGAGCGCTATATTTCAGATTTTAAGGCAGTGGGAGCCGATATCCTAACAGTTCATGCCGAAGCATGCACGCATCTTCATAGAACCATTCAAGCGATTAAAGCAGAGGGCATGAAAGCAGGAGTTGCTCTAAACCCACATACGCCTTTAAGTGCGATTGAAGAGGTGTTGGAAGATGTTGATTTAATTTTAATCATGTCGGTTAATCCTGGTTTTGGTGGGCAGCAATTTATTGAGAACACCTACTCAAAGCTGGAGCGTTTGAAAGCGCTCTTGGCTAATGTGACGAATAAACCAGCCATTGAAGTAGATGGCGGTGTTAATGCGACAAACGCTCCAAAGCTAAAAGCTGCGGGTGCAACAGCGTTGGTCGCTGGAAACTTTGTATTTTCAAGTTCCAATCCAACAACAACAATTCAAGAATTAAAAATGTCTGTCAATGGCTAAGAAGAATAGTGGAGTTAATTTGTTTAAGTTCCGTGTAATCATTGATACGGAACAAGATGTTTTTCGCGATATTGAAATTGAAACAGAGTCGAATTTTGATTCTTTGCACAAAGCAGTGCTTGACGCTTTCGATTTTGAACAAGGTGAAATGGCGAGCTTTTATTTGAGTGATGAAGAGTGGAGTAAGGGGTTGGAGATTTCGCTGATGGATATGGGGGGAGTGGACGAGGATTCTCTTTCAATGTCGACAACCATTCTTTCAGATATGGTTATGAAGCCGGGCGATAAAATTTTATATGTGTATGATTTCATGCGCATGTGGATTTTTTATATTGAATTAGTAGAGGTGAAAAAAGATAAACCAAGTACTATCTATCCGCGTGTTGCTCTTGCTTTTGGTGATGCTCCTTCACAGGATAGCAAAGAGTTTCAGGATATGTTCGAGTCGGATATAGTTGGAGGTGCAGCAGTTGCAGGAACAGAATTGGATGAAGATGAGGAGGATGAGTTTGGTGAAGACGATTCGATATTTGATGAAGATGAATTCGACGGGTCTTACACCTATGACAATGAATAAATATTTGGTATTCGCTTTATTCATTTTGCTTGTATCATGTGAAAACAAAGAGCGCAAGGTGACTTCTGATTTGTTGAATTTTCCTTCGGCAGAGAATGGAGAAGTGCATAGTGATTTGCCTGAAATTTCATTTGAAGAGGCAGAGTTTAACTTTGGAAAAGTTGCTGTAGGAGAGAAGATTGTTCATTCATATTCATTCGTAAATAAAGGGAAAGCAGATCTTCAAATAGCTCAAGTAACGCCAAGTTGCGGATGCACAACACTGAAGGATTGGCCGAAGGACCCCATAGCTCCGGGACAATCGGGCGTTATTACTGTAGAGTTTAACAGTGCTGGTTTTTCTGGAAACATTGAAAAGACCATTCAAGTTGCGACAAATGGTATACCCCGGGACTTTTATTTGAAACTGAAAGGGGAGGTGTCTGGGCAAGCTTTGGATGCTGCGAGACCTGGAGTGGAGATGGATCGCTTGAAGTAATTTATTTCAGCGGCCATATTTAAGTACATTTGCAAACTAAAATAGAAAACAAAATGATTTTATTACAACAACCAGAGCCAAGTATGATGCCCATGTTATTAATGATGGGAGGAATGTTCGTTATTATGTATTTCTTCATGATTCGTCCGCAAATGAAGAAAGCGAAAGAAGCGAAGAAGTTTCAGGACGGTATTGGCGTAGGCGACAAGATTGTAACTGTTGGAGGAATTCACGGAAAAGTTGTTGAAGTAGACGACACAACAGTGGTTATTGGTTTAGACCAAGGACGCATGCGCATTGAGAAAGCTGCATTGAGTGTAGATAGAACAGTAAGCGAAGGTCAGCAGAAGTAAGAGAAAGAATTTAGCATTAAAAAGGCCGCATTCGCGGCCTTTTTTTGTTGTCTTATCTAAAAGTTAGTACTTCTTTTTCTTAGCACCACCTTCTTTGAATTTCCATCCGCCGGCGCGTCCACTTGAACTTCCAGCAGAACTTCCCGCTGAACTTCCTGCTGAACTTCTTTCTCCGCTAGAACGTCTTTCACCACCTGCAGAACTGCGCTCTGAAGTGCTTCTGTCCGATCCGCCAGTGCGAGGTCCACGATCACGGTTGTATCCGCCACCTGAACTTCTTTCACCACCGCCTGAGCTACGCTCGCTGCTTCCGCGGTTTTCATAACCGCCGCTGTAGCTCTTGTTGCCACGCATACGAACACGTCCGATACCCGCTTCCTGGTTTCCACGTGATTCAACACGAATAGAACGTCCACGATATTTTACTCCAGCGTTGAATACTTCCAATACTTTGTCGTAAGATGCAGTGCGCACTTCAAACAAAGAGAAGGTGTCTTTCAAATCAGACCATGGAATCTCCTGCTCACTTACTCCAGTTGCTTCAGCAATGTATGTCTTCAGTGTATTGAAAGTGAATTGATCTTTCTTTCCAACGTTGATGTACATCTTCACAACACCTGGTGTTGCTCCGCGAGCATCGCCACGAGAAGCATCGACATTCAAGTCTGGTGCATTCTTGTAGTATTCTAAGAAACGATTGAACTCAGTAGAAACGAAATGTTGAATCACTTGCTCTTTCGTGAAGTCTGCAAATTCTTCGTAAACCGCAGGTAAATATTTTCCAATGCTTCCTTGATTCACTTCAGTTTCTTTCACACGATTAACCAAGTGAAGCAATTGCTTCTCACAAACATCTGCAGGCGTAGGAAGTGTTCCTTTTGTAAATGTTGTTTGAATAATTTTCTCCAATTGCTTAATTCTGAAGTTTTCCTTCATGTTAATTAAAACAATGCTAATTCCTTTCTTTCCAGCACGAGCCGTACGTCCACTTCTGTGTGTGTAGTTCTCGATTTCGTCAGGAAGGTTGTACTGAATAACGTGTGTAACGTCGTTCACATCAATACCACGCGCAGCAACGTCTGTCGCTACAAGCATTTGAAGTGTGCGGTTACGGTAACGCTTCATTACATTATCACGTTGTGCTTGAGACAAGTCACCGTGAATAGAATCTGCATTATAACCATCCTTGATCAAAGCTTCAGAAACAGATTGTGTTTCAGCTTTTGTTCTACAAAAGACAATTGCGAAAATATCAGGATTAAAATCGGCAAGTCTTTTCAACGCCAAATACTTGTCGCGTTGGTGAGTCACATAATAAACGTGTTCAATGTTCTCGTTACCTGAGTTTTTACTTCCAACAGTAATTTCAACTGGGTTGGTCATGTAGTTACGAGCAATGCGCGAAACTTCAGCAGGCATAGTAGCCGAGAACAACCAAGTGTGCTTCGTCTCTGGCGTTTCAGATAAAATTGCATCTAAATCTTCTTTGAATCCCATGTGAAGCATTTCATCTGCTTCATCTAGAACTACAAAGTCAACAGCACTTAAATCAATGACTCCGCGCTCAATTAAGTCTAAGGTTCTTCCTGGAGTACCTACTAAGATTTGTGCGCCGCGTTTGATTTCGCGAATTTGAGTTTCAATGCTTGCTCCACCATATACAGGAACTACGTTCGCTCCGGTTGTGTGTGCAGAATAGCGTTGAATGTCTTTCGCAATTTGAACACACAACTCACGAGTTGGTGCTAGAATGAAAGCCTGCGTTTTTTTGTTTTGAAAGTCAAGAAGCTCTAACAATGGAAGTCCGAACGCTGCGGTCTTTCCTGTTCCCGTCTGTGCTAGTGCAACAACGTCTGTTGTGCCTGTAAGCATGTGCGGTATAGCTTGTTCTTGAATTGGTGTTGGGGTCTCAAACCCCATTTCAGCGATAGCTGAAACTGTGGTCTTCGATAGACCAAGTTCTTGAAATGTTGTCATATATTTTATTTAGTCGCCCGATGTCGGATTGAATTCGACGACCTTATTCCCTGAGCTAAATTCTGTTTACGCCAACAGAAAAAGGAAATGTGATAGTTAAACCCGCCCCTTAAAGGCGGCGCAAAGATACTACTTTTTATTAACAATTCGGAATAAAATAAAAAAGCCCTTGAAATTCAAGGGCTTTAGAGAGTTTAGAGGGTGCTTATTTAGCTTTCATTCCCAATTTAAGAATGGCTACACCAAAGGCGCAGTCAGTTTTTTCCATTTCAACCAATACCTCT
This sequence comes from Crocinitomicaceae bacterium, assembly GCA_040382375.1. Lineage (GTDB taxonomy): Bacteria > Bacteroidota > Bacteroidia > Flavobacteriales_D > Sanyastnellaceae > CAIZGX01. The sequence continues at coordinate 2,807 of JBEIFO010000097.1, read as the reverse complement.
TTCATGCTTTTTTCTTCATCAAAGGTGTAAGCGTTTTCATATTTCTTCTCAAGACCATTTAGGCAAGTCATGAATTCGCCGTTTTCGCTATCCACGTCAGCTAAAACTTCCAAATCTGGAACAATTGCCATCATTTGCTCGGTGTCCAAAGCAGACATTTTTTCTTCAATTGCTTTATCAGGATTTTCCGCATTAGCAGATTCGATGATAATTTTCACGAACTCTGGACTTAATTTGTTTTGTAGGTTTTTTGTGCAACCGCAAACATCGGCGGCTACCTCTTTTTCTTTACCCATGCTGCATCCAGAAGCAATTAGAACTACTGCCATAAAAAGAATGGCCATTGAAGATTTGATTTTCATTTTATTTGTGTTTTGGTTAGTTTATTTTTATTCGCCTTCGGTAACTTCGGCTTCTTCAACTTCTGCTCCAAACATGAAGAGTGCAGCAGCAAAGTCACATTCTATTTCATACAATTCAACCATAATGGAATTGTACATTTCAGGTGTGTCCAATTCGGTGTTGTCGTATTTCATTTCCATTTTGGAAATGCAACGTAAAAACTGACCGTCATCGTCACTCATGGTTTGCATCCACAGCATATCTTTCGCTGCTTGATCAGGATTATTCGTTACATAAGTGAGCAAGGCGGTGTCGAATTCTTCTTGTGTTTCCGCAATTAATTTAAATTCGATGATTTCTTTGAATGCGGGGCTGACGTTGTTTTTGATAATGTTAGAGCATTCACAAATGTCAATTGCTGCGCGACGCTCAAGTGATTGAGCAATAGAGTTGTTGCTGGTTAGACAAGCTGCAGCAAGAGCAAGCGTAAAGATTAGTTTTTTCATGATTCTGCGTTTTGTGTTTCTGGTTCGCCCTTTATGCGTTTCAATGCAAGCTCTTTAGCGAAGTCTATAAATACTTTGTATGCTTGTGTAAAGGTAAAACGGTCTTCGAAAGTTTTGTAAATAATATTTCGTCGTGCCATACCATTTAATAAAGTTCTTCTGCTCTCATTGTCGCGCAAGGTCTTGTTGCTTTCGATAAGATCAATGAATGAGCTGTTTAAAAAATAATTATCAATTTCTTCGAAGGTGAATTCATTGAAGTCGAAAGACTCAATGAAATTGCGACCGTCGCGATCCAATTCGTAACTTAAGATAGCAATGAAAATACTTACGTCTCGGGAGAAATTCTCTTGCGTGTCTTTGCTTAACAAGTAACAAAACTCAGGTTTCATGATCAATTCAAGATCGAATGACACTTTGAAAAACTCGGTGTAAAACGATTCGTTTTCTTTCAAACTATTGAAATGCTCTTCATTGTTCAATAAGAACTTGCCACTCATGAGCTCTTCAACAATCTGTCTATGGTGCGCTGGATATACCATGTTATAATTTTATTGCGGGTTCAATTTTTAATTTAGGAACGTCGAGTACCGATGTTGTTGTCTTAATAGAAACACGATCACTTTTCTTCGTGTAATCAATTTGAAGTTCTTCGTCGAACAACAGTCCGGTTACTGCAAAGAACTTATCTGTTTCAATCTGATCGAAATCTTTTTTCAATGCTTTGAAACACCAGCCGAAGAAATCGTTCACAGGCATGCTTGCTGCAAGTTTCTCTTTGAATAATGTTCTGTCGAAAATCCAACGGTCGAAATCGGCTTCAGAATTTTCTACAATAACAGGAGCTTCAATTTGGAATTGCTCGAAGAATTCACGCACTTTGAAGTACATGTCTTTTGCATAAACCATCGTGCGCGTTCCTTTCAATAAAGGTGGCGTTTCCACTTTGTAAGGATTGCGAAGGAATTCGATAAATCCGGTTAGAATTAGTGATTCCGTACGAATGCGTTCAAGAAGTGGAATCAATTCATTGGTTAGAATTTTCGATTGCTTCAATAAGTCTTGATTGGTTTGAATGAGCTGCGTGTAGAGCTTCTCATATTCACTTCGCGTCGTCTCGTCGGAATAATCGAGACGCTTACGGTTCGCGTATTCACACACTTCAACCAATTTGCTGGTTACCGATTCACTGTGATTCACATCGAGAATTCGGTTCAAAGGAAGAATATAGTATTCAATCCAGAAGGACGCTTTGTGAACTTTTTCACGGTATTGAACGCGATCAATGTTCGATTTCAAATCGCGTGTTTCTGCCAATAATCGGAAAGCGTTTCGCTCAACCAAATCAACGAATTCACGCACTTGACCGGAAAGATTTTTAATTCTTTCTTGAAGAATGTCGCGGTCGGAATGTTCGCTTTTGCGAATCTTCATGAACAATTCAGAAATGGCTCCTTTGTATTTTTCAATGGTTTCTGGAAGAAGCGGTTTGAATTCAAACAGCAAAAATTCCATCAACTTGAAATACACGTCGCGCATTTCGAAATCACTTCCAATAGAACGAACAACGCGGTATTCGCGCAAACGACTTTTCATTTGCGCACCGTGTTTGTGACATATCATATCGAAAACTTCCTTCGTAATGAGTCCGTCTTGTTGCTGGTATTCAAACAAGTCGCGCACTACATCGAAGTAGGTGTTCAGGAAGTTTAATATGGTCCGCGGTTCGGCTTTTATCATTTTTCTTCTGATTCTAAATGGTAGCAAACTCTTACTTCTTCAATTTCTTGAATGTTGGAAGGGTATAGGTTTGCGAAGTTTGGGGCTGTTAATAATGTTGACATTAGTTTTCTGATATTTTTAGGTCTTCACGACGCACAGCGTGCTGCTTGTCGTTCAAATTAATTTTTCCTTTCGAACGGAAGATGAAGTAGTACTTCGAGAATCCGTCATACGGCT
>JBEIFO010000096.1:0-7160 GCA_040382375.1 Crocinitomicaceae bacterium | reverse complement strand
GCAGCGATTACAAAGGAGAGCTTTTAAGCGCAAATAGCAACTTCGCATATAAATATCCGATTGCGCTTTTCCCTTCGTTATTCGTAACACGCGTAATTACTGAAAAGCAAGACGTTCAATTTGCATTGAATAGAAAGATCAATCGTCCAAGTTTCATGACGCTTTCTCCGTTTACAGACTACAGCGACTCGTTGAACATTCAACGCGGAAATCCCGGACTGAAACCGAGTTCACACAATCGGGCGAACTCTCTTGGCAATGGATTCCGAATAAGAAAAACACAATGATTGTATCTGCTTATGGCCGTTATACAACGAATGTAACTGTTCGTCAGCAAAGCTTAGAGTACAGTGAATTTTTGGGCGACACGGTAGTGGTTACCTCTTATCAGAATGCTAGCAGCAGCCAAGCCTTGGGATTGGAATTTGTTTCGAAAAATTCCATCAGTAAATCCATTGATATTAGCACTAACATAAACGTTTACAACAGTGCCATTGACGGAACGAACCTCGATCCGAATTTAAAAAACAACATCAGTTCGTATTGGATTAAGAGTAACATCACGTACAAAGCGCCAAAGAATATTTCCTTTCAGGTTATGTTCGATTACAGCAGCAAACGTTCGTTGGAAGTTGGAAGCAGCGAACGCGGAGGCGGTGGTGGTGGCGGAGGAATGGGTATGGGCGGCGGTGGCTGGGGCGGAAGCAACAATACTGTTCAAGGATACATTGAACCTACCTACGGATTGGACCTTTCCATTCGAAAAGAATTTCTAGAAAATAGAAGTTTGGTGCTTTCATTCAGCGCACAAGACGTGTTGCGCACCCGCGTAAACATTGTTCACAGCACTTCGCCATACTTCGATCAGACTACCTACAAGCGTCGCGACTGGCAGATGTTCCGTTTCAACATTTCATGGAAATTTGGAAAGATGGATTCGCAGTTGTTCAAGCGCAAGAACATGAAGTCGAACGAAGGCGGGATGGAAGGCTAATCGGCGGAGCCGAAGATTGGCGGAGCCAAAGATGTTGCACAAGATGCTTCGCAAGATTGGCGGAGCCAAAGATGTTTCACAAGATGCTTCGCAAGATTACTTCGTAAAAAGAAGCATGCGAGATTTCCCCTGAAGATCTTTTTTCAACTCTCCTTTCCAATGGTATTGTTCACCAAGAGCTAAAGTTTCGTTCGCGTAATTCTCGTGAATTTCGAAGAAGACGTGTTGAACGGTTGAGCAATTGTTAGCCAATTCAAGAATGCGTCTGTAAAACAAAAGCGGATCGTTTTCCGGGACGAAGAGTGCGAGGTGCGGTTCGTGTTGAACAACGGAAGCTCGCATTTCATTTCCTTCTGAAACAGGTATGTAAGGCGGATTCGAGACAATGCAGTTCCAATTTCCTTCTGGTAAATTTTCTGCTAGAATATCCACTTCCTTCCACGCTACTTCCAATTGTAATTCAGCGGAATTTCTTTGAGCTATTTGCAGGGCTTCTCTCGAAACGTCTACTCCACATACATTCCAATTCGGTTGTGCTTTCTTTAAAGCGAGGGCAATGGCTCCGGAGCCGGTTCCGATGTCAAGAACCGAATGATTATTCGGTTTTATTGTTTCTAGTATCCACCTCACCAACTCTTCAGTTTCTGGACGAGGAATGAGAACAGAATTGTTCACGTGTAAATCCATTCCGAAGAAATAAGCGGAACCTAAAACATATTGCAAAGGTTCGTGCTGCGCAATACGCTTGGCGGCTTTGTAAATCAGGAGCATTTGCGATTCGCTGATGGTGTCGTTCGCTTTCACAACCAAGTCTGCGGCTGAGAAATTCAAATAATGTCTGAACAATTCGTTCACGACATTGCGTGCTTCTCTTGCTTCGTAGACCTCTCCTACCCGCTGTAGCGCGAATTCTTTCAGCGTACTTATTTTGTTATTCGGAAGAATGTGGTTCATTTCACGAAGAAGAATCCGTATCCTTTTCCACCCACTTTCAACGTGTAAGAGTTAGAACCTGCATCGGTTGAAACAACTTCCAATCCGTCTGTACTCACCTTGCCTTTCCAATAACCCGGGAGCGTAATGTTCACATTGCCTTCGCCTTTTGCGAAGACTGCGATGGAAATTTGATCGAGGTATTTTCTTGCGATTACAAGTGCCTTCTCATCGGCTTGAAACACATAAGTCTCTCCGTAAATCAAAGGCAAATTCTTTCTTCTGAGCTTTACTAATTTCTGTGTTGAAGTGCGCAGTGCCGTCTCCTCGCTATTCAACTGATCGAAGCGCATCATGCGTCTGTTGTCCGGATCATTTCCTCCCGGCATTCCAATTTCATCTCCGTAATAGATGCAAGGAATTCCCGGAACCGACATTAAGAAAGCGGTGAGTTGTTCCAAGCGAACATATCCAACATTGTCTTTGTGCTCAATCTTGCGCGACCATCCGGCTTGCTTCGCGTTTTCTTCAAACTTCACGCTTCCGTCGGCGTATGAAATGAAACGCGCGCGGTCTTGATTGCCCGTGATATTCCCCATCATGTGATGCGATCCGTAATACTTCGCGCTCTCTTGAATGACTCTTCCCAAATTCGCGAAACTTGTTTCTGGTTTTGCGAAGGCATCTACCGCCGCGTCGTATAAATTGAAATCGAACTGCGCATCCATTTGCTCACTTCCAATGTAAGATTGAATCAACTCTGGGCTTCCGTATGTTTCTCCAATTTGAAAAACATTCTTTCCGCTTGCCTTCACTTTGGAAGTGAGTGTTGTCCAAAATTCTGTGCGGATGTGTTTCGTGGCATCGTGACGGAATCCGTCTAGATCGTAATTCGTTACCCAAAACATGGCAGTGTCTGTTAGCGCACTCACCACTTCCGGTTTCGAGAAATCCCACGTTGGAAGGAAAACATCGAACCATGTGGTCAAACGCTGATCGTCCCAACGCTCGGTGTTCATGCTTCCGTCTGGAAGATACAATGGCGTTACCCAATCTTTGTGCTCTTTAATTAATGGATGATCTTGATGCACGTGATGGGCCACGTAATCAAGGTAGACATTCATCTTGTGTTTGTGGGCGACCTTCAATAAGTTTTTGAATTCTTCTTCTGTTCCGAAGCGATCATCGATGGTTCGAAGCGACGTTGGCCAATACCCATGGTATCCGCTGAACATGCTTGTGTCTCCGCCCTTGTCCCACAGTCCCCATGCGCCTTCTGCATTTTTAGTAATGGGTGAAATCCAGATGGTATTCGTTCCCAACTTCTTGAAGTATCCATCTTGAATGGCTTTCGTAATCCCAACTAAATCACCACCCAAATTATTTGCGATGGGCTTAATACGCGCGTCGTTTGTCGGACGATCATTAACCTTATTTCCATTTTTGAAACGATCTACCATGGCGAAATACATGACTGTGGCGCGGGTGTCTTTTCTTTTTAGTTGGAAGGATTTCTTGACTGGTCTTCCATAAGACAATGGAATAAGCACATCGTTGAAAAGTTGATTTCCGTCGTGTGCATAAGCACGAATATGCGAGCGTTTCATTTTCCAAGCCTTCGCTGGAATATTGAAATGCAATTCCCATTCGCTCAAGTATGGCTCTTGCACGTGCACAATGGAAACAGGGATGCGTTGATTCTCGAAATAGACATTGGCACCTTTTGGCTCGCTTGTGCAATAGATGATTATTTTTTTTCCTTTTTGCGAAAGGACTTCCATGCTTGGTTTAGGAGCCGAAGGAATTTCAATGAAACTGTTTTCTCCGCCTAGACCGTTCGGCATTTTGTTTTTGTTGTTCGCGTCTAGCAGTTCGTCTGTTCCGTTTTCCCAAATGCGATACGGATATAATCCTGGCTCTAAAAACAACTCAACGCTGTATGTACCGTCTTCGTTGTATTTCAAAGGAGTTGCATTCTTATTCCAACCGTTCATGGCACCTGCGATGAAAACAGTCGAAACATTTTTCTCGAAAGTTGGAACGTAACTAAAAACGTATGATTTCTTCGCTGAAGCGAAAACAGGAATGTCATATTCATTGGCCTTCGTTTCAATATTTAAATTGAAAACGGGCTCGTAATTTCCTGCAGGAAAGACCACTTCGCGGGCAGAAGAAAGATTTGTCTTGTCATAAGGACTTGTTGAAATGCTCACCACCTCTTCCGGATGAATGATGTAATTCGAAACTGGGATGCGGGTGTAGGTTGTTGGAAGGTGAATGGGCGAAGCCAATCCGGGTAGCTCTGCCACCTTTTTATTCTTGTTCAAGATGCTGCATGAAGAAAGAAGGACAACGCCTAAAAAAAAAGAAATCCATTTATTCATTCTGCTAAGATAAAACGACCTGTGCGCAGCGCAGCACTTTTCACTTATCTTTCGGCTATGAAATTGAGACGCCTTGCCCCGCTTCTTTTTTTGGTTTGTATTTCTTTCGTTGTTCAAGCGCAGTACACAACCAATCCCATGCTGAATACTACATGGACGAGCTTCGGACTAGGCGCTAATAGTTCCGATAATCTCTCGTATCAATTGTTCGCATCGAAATCGACTTACGAAGAAACGGTTTCAACAACGGTTCGAGCGGCCTATTCTCAAGAACTTATTGAAGGAACTGACGACAGTATTTTTTTCAGGAAGAATAGATCGCTCGAAGTTGGCATATTGTGGGGACAAGTGTGGGGAAGGAAAAATATGTTTTTGGCGGCTAGCGCCGGAATGGGATTAACGCTTCGTCTATACGGAGATAGTGCCATGCAAGTCATTGATCAGTTTGTTTACAAAGCTGGAGCAACCATTGGTGTTCCCGCGCAAATTGAAATGGGCTATCTTTCGAAGAAAGGTGGTCTATCCCTAATGTTAACTGGTAATTGGAATTTTCGTGAGCCGTATTACGGGGCTTTGCTTTGTTACACAAGGAAGTTGAGCTTGAAGTAATGAAGAAAGACATTCAAACCAAAGAAGACCTTGTGCAGCTTGTAGACGTGTTTTACAACCGCGTTCTTCAAGATGAAAAACTCGCGCACTTCTTTGCACATTTGAACTTCGAAGAACACAAGCCAAAGATGGTTCACTTCTGGTCTTTCGTTTTATTGGATGAACCGGGCTATACCACGAACGTCTTCGACAAACATGCGAACTTACATGCAAACTCTGACGATTTCAAGGAATGGGTTTCTCTTTTCCACAGGACTGTGAATGAACTGTTCGAAGGTGAAAAAGCAGACGCAGCAAAGTTTCGCGCAACCACATTAGGCTATACCTTTGGGTCTAAACTAGACGCACTGAACAATCAATCATGAAGAGCTTATTTGTTTCATTCTTCATTTTCTTATCACTGACATTAAATGCGCAATTGCTTTTTGAAGGCGGTGCTTTTTATCAAGATACACCAGACATCTCGGCCGCCGTTGATTCTTTCAATTCAAGGCATGCGTACAATTTAATCTCGCTTGAACATCCTGTTCGCGGATACAGCGGATCTATCGGATACAACATTCCATTAAACAAAAACCGGTCGTTGTATCTGGCTCCTCATGCCACTTACCGAACTCGCACCTCCAAATTATTTGCGGAAGATACCGTTCGCCTCGATCTTCAAGAAGTGCAAATTGGATTGCAATTCATAACCGGACCAAAGGCTTGGTTCAGTCCAGTTGCGGCCGGTCCCTTGGGAACTCGCTTTTTCATTAGTTTGGAAGGGGGTGTAAACGCGAGCCGAATGTCGGTTCAACTCATCGACAGCGCTGTTACATCAAACAAAAGCATTCAAAGCATTGCACCGTATGCCCAAATAGGTATGGGTTATCGCGCGTTGGTTTTCGGAAAGCATTTAGTTGTTACTCCCCGCGCATCGTTCACCGGCTATTACACACAACGATTTCGGGACGCCGCCAAAATATTAAATAGTGACGAGGTGTATTTGAAATTTCCGAAGTCTCCCCTAACTCAGGCGTATTATGTCGGAGTTGAATTCGCCTGGATTTTCAACAAGAAAAAATAAAGACAAAACAAAAATCTGTTTCTTTGCGTTACTCTACCATGGCAATGAAAAAACTCACACCTCTTTTTTTCTCATTTTTACTCATGAGTTTAAATAGCAATGGCCAAAGTTGTGCTGAATTAGAGCAAAGACTTCTTCCCTTATACACTTCTTTGGTGCAGGGAAATGAGGCCAATGCCCTAGAACAATCAGAAAATATTCTTCACGAACTCGAATCGGCTTCCGATTTACCAGATCTTTTTTCTTATCCGTTTGAGGCCACTCACATTTTCAAACCTGTTTCTTCAGACGGCACCCTTCGTGTTTTCACTTGGAACTATCCGAAAGAAGATGGGACACAACTTTACTTCGGTTGTCTCTTTCAAAAAATAGGAAAAAAGGATTCGCCAACTTTCATTAAGTTCAATTTCAAGCCCACAAACCTCCCTAAATGGGAAACGAAGGTATATCCTGAAGAGAAGTGGACTGGAGCGCTTTATTACGCCATTGCACCCATGAAAAAAGGTAGAAAAGATCCAGAAGCCTACGCGCTTTTAGGGTTTAATTCAAAGGACAATCTTTCTAATTATAAACTGCTTGATATTTTAACCATCAGTGGTGGTAGTTGCAAATTCGGTGGGAATTATTTCGAGGTAAAAGATAAAAACCCGAAGCGCATCGTTTTCGAATACAGCGATCAAGTTACCTGCTCGTTAAAGTTTTACGAAAAGGAACAAACTATAATCGTTGATCACTTAGCGCCTCGAGAAACTATCTACGAAGGTTTTTTTCCTGAATACGGTCCAGATGGCAGTTACGACGGGTATAAACTCGAAGAGGGTAAGTGGAAGTATTATCCGATTATTGACATTGCCCCTTTTGTCAATGGCCAAGCCATACCGTTCAGTAATCCGCGGCCTTAGTCTTTGACCTTTATTTCACAATTTGAAGTCGAATAACACGACCTTCCAACTTCAGAAAATAAAATCCCTCTGAAAGTTTTTCGATGTTTAGCGTTTGACTCACAGCGTTCAATCTGTCGGCAAGCACCTCTGGTGGAAAGATTCCGCCTTAAACTCTCAGTTTGCAAAAATAACTATTCCACTTTTTTCAATTTAAAAAGAAAAACCATCTGACTTATTTCTGCAATACCTTCAGACAACATAAAGCTATCCTTTTCGCGACCTAAATAAAT
>JBEIFO010000095.1:0-7272 GCA_040382375.1 Crocinitomicaceae bacterium | reverse complement strand
CACAAGAGCGCCCGAACAAATACCTACGCTCATAGCTAATAGAACCAAGAAGGGAAACATGACCGTAGATGCGATTAATTTAGGAAGAATCAGATAACTCGCAGAGTTCACACCCATAATGTCTAAGGCATCTATTTGCTCTGAAATACGCATGGTGCCAATTTCCGAAGCAATGTTACTTCCAACCTTACCGGCCAATACAAGAGCTACAATGGTTGAAGAAAATTCATAGATCATGGTCTGACGTGTGGTGTAACCGACTGTCCATTTCGGAATCCAACCGCTTTCAATATTCACAGCTGTTTGAAGGGTAACTACCGCACCCATGAAGAACGAAAGCAACGCGACTATTCCGACCGATTGCACTCCGATTTTGATCATTTCATCGGTAATCAGAGGTCTGTAGATTTTCTTTTTTTCAGCACGAGAAAATACTCTGCGCATGAGCAAAAAATACCGTCCAAAATTTCCTAAGATTCCTGTCATGATTTAAACTTAGGCCGAAGGTAGTTTATTTTTTTTGAGTGTAATAATTTTTCAATGTTTACATATTCAAGCGAGTTATTCAGTATTTTCGAGACATGAAGAAATTAATGTATTTGCTTTTAGCTACGTTTTTAATAGTCGGATTAGCTTCATGCAATGAGCAAAATCATGGACACAAAATCCCGAAGAAACAGGGGGGAAAGCATGGGGGAAAACGTGGAGGAAAAAATGATTGCAACTGCCCAACTTGGGATTAACTTCAATGAGGCATGGCTAAATCCAATGATTTAGAAACTGCTTTAACTCCATTTTTACCGGGTGGTTCAGTAGTAAAGGTGTGTGAAATGCTGCGAGCGTATCCGCACGATTTGGTTATTACCAAAGGCAGAAGTACCAAGCACGGCGATTTTCGCTACGCGCCAGGTGAACGCTACAAGATTACGGTGAACCATAATTTAAACCGCTACGCTTTTCTCATAACACTGATGCATGAGCTGGCACATTTGCTCTGCCACGTTCGTCACGGACATTTTGTAAAACCTCACGGAGCCGAATGGAAACAATGTTTCAAAGAAACACTTGCGCCTTTTGTGAATGTGAATTTGTTTCCATTGGATTTAGAAAAAGCCATTCAGCGGTATCTGAATAACCCGGCTGCAGCGACTTGCAGCGATATTGATTTATCGAAGACCTTGGCGTTGTACGATAGATCTAGTCACGAGAATATTATTATGGTCGATGATCTTCCTGATGGTTCGAAATTTTTATATGGAAAAGAGAAGCGTGAATTCGTTCGATTGAACAAACGTCGTCAACGTATTTTGTGCAAGGAAGTGAAGACAGGTAGTGATTATTTATTTTCACCACTCACCAAAATCTGGAAGCTGTAATTAAGCTTTTTTTCTACGTTGAATTTCTCTTTGAATTAGCGACAACTCTCTTCCTGTTTGCCCTTTTACCGAAGTATTCTCTTGCGCTCTGCGAAGCAGGTAAGGCATGACTTCTTTGATTGGTCCGTATGGAAGGTATTTCGCTACGTTGTAATTCGCGTGACTGAGGTTGTAGCTTATGTGATCACTCATTCCGAAAAGTTGAGCGAAATAAATGCGCTTGTCGTTGCTGGCTATTCCGCGCGCATTCATTTTTTCAACGAGCATAGCAGAACTTTCTTCGTTGTGCGAACCGCAGCAAATGGCTACATCTTCTATGTGATCCAAGCAATAGTCAACGGCTAAATTGAAATCGCGATCTGTATTTTCTTTGGTAGATTGAATCGGATCAACATAGCCCATTTCAGCTGCACGCTTGCGTTCCTTTTCCATATAGGCACCACGAACCAACTTCACAGCAGTCTTTGCTCCCTTTTCACGCAAGCGAATATGCATGGCTTTCAAATACGCAAGTCGATCGTGTCTGTATAATTGAACCGTATTGTAAACGATGAAATCTTTTTGGTTGAATTGAACCATCATGTTTTCGGCAAGCTCATCTATAGCATCTTGAATCCACGAGTCTTCGGCGTCTATAAACAAGGCCACGTTTTTCTGAAAGGCATGCTCGCAAATACTGAACACGCGTCCAACAGCTCGCTCCCATTCTTCTTCTTCATTTGTTGAAAGCGCTTGCTTTGAATTTACTTTTTCCAACAATGAAAATCTACAAATACCTGTTACTTTGAATACGCTGAAAGGAATATCGTTGTTGTTTTCCGCAGCATCAATGGTGCGCTTGATTTCATCTGCCGTAAAGTCGAAATCTTTTTCGTTTTCTTTTCCTTCTACACTGTAATCGAGAATAGAGCCAATACCACTTTTAGCAAGATGGTGCGCGGCTTTTTTGCTTTCTGAAATATTTACTCCGCCACAGAATTGTGAAAAGATATTTTTCTTGATTGCCCATCCAATGGGAATTCCTAGTCCAACCGCTAGATTCGTTAGTGCTCCACCCAATTTAACCAAAGCCGGAGAAGCAATTAGTTTGAAGAGCCAGAACGAGCGCTTCAATTGGCCATTGTTTTTATGTTGAAACGCTACCGCGGTATTTTCGAAATTTACGCTACTCATTGCTGCAAAGATATTCTTCTTCTTTGGTTTTTCATTCTGAATTTAAAAGGTTCCATCGTATCTTTCGACCACAAATTAAATGTCATGAAAGCAGCACAAGATTTTATCAACGAAAATAAAGATCGTTTCTTAAACGAGTTGTTCGAACTACTACGTATTCCAAGCATTAGCGCCGATATGGCCTACAAGGAAGAAGTAGCAAAATGCGCAGATTTAGTAGCGAAGCATCTTCGCGACGCAGGAGCAGATAACGTAGAAATTTGCGTTACGGAAGGACACCCAATCATATACGGAGAGAAATTAATTGATCCGAGTAAGCCAACGGTTTTGGTATACGGACACTACGATGTGCAGCCAGCAGATCCAATTGAATTGTGGCACACGCCTCCGTTCGAGCCAACGATTAAGAAAACAGAGATTCACCCTGAAGGTGCAATCTTCGCTCGCGGATCTTGCGACGATAAAGGACAAATGTTCATGCACGTGAAGGCGTTTGAAGCCATGTGGAAAACGAACTCACTTCCATGTAATGTTAAGTTCATGATAGAAGGAGAGGAAGAAGCGGGTTCAACCAACCTAGGCCCTTTCTGCATGGCGAACAAAGAAAGATTGAAAGCAGATGTGGTGTTGATTTCAGACACGAGCATTATAGCGAACGACGTTCCAAGTATCGACTGTGGCTTAAGAGGATTAAGTTATGTTGAAGTTGAAGTAACGGGATCGAACCGCGATTTACACAGTGGTGTATACGGCGGTGGGGTTGCAAATCCGATTAACGTTTTGGCGAAAATGATAGCTTCACTTCACGACGAGAATAATCACGTTACCATTCCTGGTTTCTACGACAGCGTTCAAGAATTAACAGAAGCAGAACGCACTGCGTTGAATGCTGCTCCGTTTGATGAAGATGCTTATAAGAAAGATTTAGATATCGATGCGTTGTACGGTGAAAAAGGATATTCTACCATTGAGCGCACGGGGGTTCGTCCAACCTTGGATTGCAACGGTATTTGGGGCGGATACATTGGCGAAGGTTCGAAGACCGTTCTTCCATCGAAGGCATTCGCTAAAATCTCAATGCGTTTGGTACCTCATCAAACCACCGATCAAATTACTGAAATGTTTTCCAATCACTTCAAGTCTATAGCACCAGCTGGTGTTCGTGTTGAGGTTCGTCCGCACCACGGTGGTGAGCCAGTTGTTACACCAACTGACAGCAAAGCATACATTGCTGCTTCTGATGCCATGGAGAAGACCTATGGTAAGAAGCCAATTCCAACACGAGGTGGCGGGTCTATTCCTATTGTTGCCATGTTCGAATCTGAATTGAATTTAAAGTCTGTGTTAATGGGCTTTGGATTGGATACAGATGCACTTCATTCGCCGAATGAGCACTACGGCTTGGTTAACTACTACAAAGGAATTGAAACGATTCCTTATTTCTTCGATAATTTTTCGAAGTAAATTTCGTTCGGGTTGAAATAGAAAACGTGAGGATGTTATGAGAAGAAAACAGATTTCAATTCCTTGGATATTTCTGCTTTTCACGGTGTTCACTTTTACTTCTTGTGAAATTTACAAGGATGTAAAAGTGAAGCGTGTGGAAGAATTTGATCTTTCTGAATTTACCAATAATCACGTTGCAGCAGTTTTACGAATTGGGCTTGAAAATCCCAATCCGTATAAGATTACGTTATACGAATCTGATTTGGAATTGCGCATTGACGGAAACGTAGCAGGCACTCTAACCTTGGCAGAACCTGTAGTTCTAGGTCCGAAATCTGCGCAAGTTTATGATGTGAAAGTCTTCACGAATATTACCGATGTGGAAGGTTTGTTGGGCAACGCTTTGGCGCTTATGTTCAAAGACGAAATTATTTTGGAAGCATCGGGTTATGTGCAGGCAAAGGGCCTAGGCGTAAAGAAGATGGTTCCTTTTTCTTTCACAAAGCCCATCAGCAGTAAGGCCTTCAAATTAAAATAAAGGGTCTATTAATTCTGCCGGAGTTTGATGTGGAAGAAGGTGTAGTCCTTTTAATCCAGCGCGAACGGACCCTTCAACATGCTGAATTGAATCATCGATAAAAATTGTTTTTTCGGGCGTGAGGCCATGAATTCTACACAGCTCAAGAAAAGCTTCAGGATTGGGCTTGCGCATTCCTAAGACATTGCTGTAATGAATAAATTCAAAAGCAGATTTGAATTTCTCTAAGCCATAAGACTCATTGATCATTCGTTCGAAAACGGCTACATGCAATTCATTGGTGTTGCTGAAGATGAAGGTACGAATGCCCTTTTCTTTCAATTTGAAAATGTAATCGACCCGTTCTGGGATAAGTTGAGTGAGTATACAGTTCCAGGCGTTTTCCAATTGTTGCCGAGAGGCATTCGGAAGGAAGTTTGAGATCCAGTCGTAAAAAGCTTCTCCGGGAATTTTTCCGGTCTCTAATAAGTCGAAAATTTCATCTTGCTGCGCCTGCGAGTAGGTCGCCGCAAAAGATTCCATTCCTAGCGCTTCAAAAGCGCGAACGGGGGCGTTATAATCTATTTCAAACAGAACACCCCCGAAGTCGAATACAATGGCTTCATAATTCATGAGGCCAAAGGTAATACATGATTAGAATTCAGGAATTTTCTCTCCTGTTTTGGCTTCGAATAAAGCGCGTAACAAAGCGTACTTCTCTCGTAGATCAGTTAACTCTTTTTTCACCGCAACGATGTCGTTTTCTAAACTCTCTGCGCGAAGCTCGCTTCCTTCCTCTAGATTAGAACCACTAGCAAGAATTTTCGAGTAAAGCGAAAAGAAATCGGTGTCTAATGCTTTCGACAAATCGAATAAAAGTTTTGAGTCAACAGAATCTCTTCTATAAATTCCGTAAACGTTTTGTTTCGATGTGTTAATAATCTTAGCCAATTCAGTTGGACCAAGACGCAAATCTTTTGCTCTGTTTTTAATACGTTCTCCTATGCGCATAATATCGTTTTGATTGTGGTTCAAATCAAGAACAAAAAGCGCTAAACGAATCTAAATGAAATGTTAATTTTGTTTCAACCACGCAGAGGGGTTGACTTCGGATTTAACCTTGTCGAGCATTTGAATAATGGCCTCGTAATTCGAGTCACTTGCTGCTGATACAAGTTGCAGATTTCCTTTTTTTCCGGATAAGCTTGCTTTGAATCCTTTTTTATTTAACTCAGCTACCATGCGGTTTGCGTTCTGAGAGACAGCGAAGGCTCCTACAATGATTTCGTATTTTGCAAGACGCGTAGGATTAACAGTTTCTACGACTTTGGTTTTTTCAACGGGAGTTGCTACAACTGCTGCAGCTGTTGGAACTGAGTTTAACTCAGGCGTTTCAACAAGCTCAATTTCTTCTTCAACGGTATATGTTGGAATGGCTCTTTCTGGCGCAGGAGTGTACTGTGCAACTCGGCTTTTCGTTCCAAGTAATTTGTACGAGGCGTATTGCCAATCTGTCGTTTCAATCTTGTGCGAAAGTGCAAATATTCCAACACCTAAAATAGGCAGCGCTAATACAGCTGCTGCTTTCCAAATCCATTTAGATCCTTGTTCTGCACGTTTTTCAAGGGTTGAAACTTCAGCAGTTATTGGCTCTTCAATTTGACGTTCTACAGGAACAAGAATTATCTTTTCTAATCCGAATGATTCAAGCGAGAAATTTCCTTTGCTGTCTGGAATGAATTGAATTTTTCCTAGACGATCTTGAAACAGAATTCCAATTCCTTTCCAAGAAATTTTTTCACCACGAAGTAACGTGTTCGATTGCTCTTTCACCCAGGCATCGAGTTCAATTTTTCCTTCCGCATAAGAGCAATTGTTCAACGCACACAACGCAGAAACCAACAAGCCGTCGTTCTCTTTTATTTGTGGATTGAACCCGATTGTTTTCTGCGGGGGGTAGACCGTATGCAAACTTGTATTCAAAGAAGCACCCTTGTATTTTGCAATGAATCCGCCCAAACCGGGAAGAACCACGCAATCGTTGGAGTACAATAAATCTTTGATTAGGTTTTCGAACTGCATAATGCGAAAATACGGATTTTTATTGGTCTTACAAGCCTAGGCCTGATATTTCAGCAAATCTGCTGGAGTGTCTATTCCTGTTGAATCGTGGGAAGTTACTACTACAGAAATACTTAAGTCATACTCCAGCCAACGAAGTTGTTCCAACGATTCGGTCAATTCTAAGGGAGAAGGTTTCAGATGATTTATTTGTTGAAGGGCATTCGTTGTGTAAGCATAAACTCCCAGATGTTTGAAATAATTGGGTTCGCCGTTTCGAGCAAAGGGTATGGTTGATCTTGAAAAATAGAGTGCTCTTCCTGAAGTGCTGAATACCACTTTCACTCGGTTTGAATCGTTCGCCTCTTCGCGGTTTTCGATTTGAACCGCCAAGGTTGCAATGTCGGTTTCTGAGGAAATAAGCGCTTTCGAAAGTTCTTCCAACGATTCAACATGAACAAAGGGTTCATCGCCTTGGATATTCAAAACAAAATCGAAGTGTCCTTCAATATTTGGAAGCAGTTCACAAATGCGCTCAGTGCCGCTGTTGCAATCTTCTGAAGTGTAAAATGCTTTGCATCCGTATTCCACAACATGATTGAATATGCGCTCATCATCAGTGGCCACCCAAACTTCAGCTAGCGAAGAACATTTTTTCGCTTGGTCTATTACCCTTCGGATCATGGATTTTCCGTTGAT
>JBEIFO010000094.1:0-7289 GCA_040382375.1 Crocinitomicaceae bacterium | reverse complement strand
TGTATGAATGATTGCACTGTAGAAGCGAATTTGAAACCTCTAAATGGTAAACACCACTTTCCGTAGCAGAAATGGATCCTGCGTTCATCATTCCAAAAGCCTGACCGTCTTTGAACCATTGTGAGCTAACATTAGCATTCACAGTTGCCGATAATTCAATCGACTCTCCGGCGCATGCTGTTGTTGCTGTCGGAGTTGAAACAACTGCTGAAAGAGATGCGCAAGTATTCGCAGCAAAAATCGATAACGTGCTACTCACCTCATTCGCCAAAATAACAATGGCTTGTCCGTTTGGAGAATCCTCTGCAGAGATAAAAATAATTCCCTCAGCGCCCAAATCAGGGCCGCTTCCCGCTAGTGTTCTGTTGTTCACATAAGTAACAAAAACTGGAGCGTTTGGATTTTCAACATTGAAAACCATACATCCACCCACGCGCTCCAATGCGATAAATGCATAGTGTATTCCGTCAATTACTGACACGGTTACTCCTTCCGGCTCTGGACCTTTATCGTCGCTTCTATTCTTAGAAACAGCAGCGCCAGTGGTATTTGAAGCGTTGAAGAAAGCAGCGGTTAAAGCTGAATTTGCAGTAATCTTTTCAAACAAGTCTTTCGAATCGAAAACCAATGCATTCGTTGCAGCGTTGCGAATGGTGAACGAGCGAGAGCCCATCACATGCAGCTCATCATAATCACCATCTCCGTCTGTATCGCCTGAATACTTCAATGCGCTCAGTCTTCCTAAGAACTTATTGTTTCTTAAAATAGACGCTTGTGGGAATGCAACAGGATCAAGGTTGTTAAACGTAGAAGAAGAAATTCTATTTGCATCTATTACAGAACCAAACTCACGTGAATCACCTTCGTTGGCCATGAATACATATCCATTTCCATTGATGGTTGAATAAGAAATTGCATCGGGCATGTATACTCCGCGAATAGGAATTCCCGATGTGTTCAATATTGCACCGCTCTGATCAGAAGCGTCCAACGAATTTCCAGAACCTTCAGAGTAATCTGCGAATCCAAGTGCCTTGATTGATTCAATGGTATTTGTTAAAAGATCTACAACCAAAATAGCATTGTTTTCTTGAAGCGTGATATATGCCTTCGTATTGTCGTCTGAAACAGCCACATACTCTGGCTCTAAATCTTGAGCAACACTTGCTGAAGTAGAAAATATTCTAATTCCTTGCGCACGAAGAGCGACTTCTTGTCCGTTGAATTGCGTTAGCATAATCTGAGTCGCGTTTGTAGACGTTAAATTTGCAATACCACCGCTAATGTCTACAACAGTAATTGAACCTTCTGGATCAGCTGAATAATTAGAATTCGGCTCTCCTTCATTCGCGGTTATCACTTTCGTGTAATCTTTAGAGAATGTAATCATGTCAGGCATAGCACCAGCGGTTACCTCATTTACATAGACGCCATCTGGATTGAAGAACACAATTCTTCCATTTTCTTGCGCATTGGAATTCTCAATGGCTACAGCAATAATTCCGTCATGAACCGCAATTGAGTTGATGTTTCCGTAAGGAGTCATATCAATTGATGAAATCAAAACCGGAGCAGCAGGATTGGCGAAGTCTACAATATCCATCTTTGCAGCAATGCTGTTCGCAATGAACAAGCGTTGTGTTAATCTGCAATGGGCAACAATTTCAGCAGAATTAACTCCTGACGTTCCATTTGAAAAACTTGAAAGCAAATTCAAATTCAATTCATTTGTTGAAGGAATATTATTCACCTCATTGTCTTTTATGAAAATGATTCGGTAGTTATTTGAAGCATGAACAACGCCATTGCTCGAAGAAAGAATTCTTACAACAACACGTTCCGCATTTTCAATCACCGAATCATCAATTATGGAAACCGAATGATTCACCACTCCGTTTGTCAATGGCTCAATGACCAAAGAGTCTATCCAAGTAAAATCAGACCCGACAGTAGCGTTGGAATAAACAGAAAGTTCGAAATGAACGTTAATTGGTAATGCATTTGCGTTAGTCACAGATACAGGAATTGAAACCAAGCCTGCGTTTTCGTTTACTTGAATGAAATTCGATGCTGAAGCAATACTCACTTCCGCATTCGGACAACCCACATTTACCAACCCATCGCAATTGTCATCTAATAAGTTCAAACAATTCTCAGAAGCTCCAGGAGAAATCGCAGCAACTTCATCGTTGCAATCTGTGTTTGATAAAACATAACCAGCAACAGCAGTGCAACTCACAGTTGAAGTACCTGTAGTACCATATCCATCTGCATCTTGATCTAAGTAATACGTTTGACCGTATGTGCATGAATTATCGCTTGTCGTTGCCGTACTGTTATAATTACACGCTGTTGCATCCATGCATCCCAGAACAGGATTTACGGGTGTAATAGAAGTCCCTGGTGAACCTGTGTTGGTCATGGCGGGATTAAGCGCCGTTATTTGAGTTCCGATTGTTCCAACAGCGCTCATTAAACCTACATTGCTAGCGCCTACATAAGAGGTATTGAAAGTTCCGTCTGCGTTGTAACCCCAGTAGAAAGAAATCCCTGCGGTACTCAAGCCAAAAGAAACGCGATGAACTTCCGTTCCTGAGGCGGTGAATATGATAACACCATCACCATTTGAACTTAAGCCAACACCAGAACCGGTGTAAGAACCTACTTGAACTGAATTAGGGATTCCCCAAAAAGTTCTGTAATCAGTTGCATAGGTAGCAGCAGCGCTCTCTCCAAAAATTACACGCTCCCCAGGTGCGATAGAAGTAATACCGTTAAGCAAAACTGACGTCGCAAAGGCGAAGGAATTATCGTCCATTTTCCAACCCGTAATATCAAAAGTTGTTGAACCGAAATTTGTCAATTCAAACCAATCCGTGGGACCTCCGTTCGACATAACTTCGGTGATGCGCACTTGAGATTGAACACCAATCGAACTGAATAGAATAGATAGAAAAAATAGAACGTGCTTCATTGTGGAAATTTTCCACGAAGGACTCAATTAATCTCTAATCGTTAATTAAGCCTATATCAAGGGTTGGTTATGTATCCGGAAAAGTTGTTACCCGAACGTAATTTCAAAGTTTCCTAACTGTTAAAAGATGTTCTACTTGAAAAATACCCCCGCCGTGACTCGAACACGGATTAGCTGTTTAGGAAACGGCCGTTTTATCCTGTTAAACTACGGGGGCAATGATTTTCAATTGCAAATCTCGTTATAAAAAAGCTGTAGAACACAATTCATCCTATTTTTGATATATGAAACAATTTGCACTTCTTCTAATTGCCCTTTGCACGATCGCTATTTCCTCGTGTCGAAAAGACCTCGAAACAAAATGCAAATCATACACAAGGGTAAATGTGTTTAATGTTATTGGTGAAAATGAATTTCATCTCGACAGCACATACACCAACGGCGCTGGAGAAGCATACAATGCATACATGCTGAAGTACTACATTTCACACATGAAGTTGGTAAATGAAAATGGGGAGCGCATTGAACTATACGGACATGAACTCATTGACCAGTCAGTTCCTACTTCAATGCAACTCGATCAAGTGGAAATTCCTGATGGACATTACACTTCAATAGAATTCAATTTAGGAGTTGATTCACTTCATAATCACTCGGGAGATCAAGCCGGAGATTTGGATCCGATGTACGGCATGATTTGGACATGGAACACCGGTTACATTTTCTTCAAGCATGAAGGGTATTTCACCTCAAGTACTTCAGGAACCCAACAACCACTGATTTATCACTACGGGACAGATCGCGCTTTAGCTCCGATTTCATTGCCGCTTAATCTTCATGTCGACCGCAATGCATCTGTGATTCAACTTCAATTCGATTTGAATAAATTGTATAGCAATCCGAATACAATAGCCTTTACAGGAAATAACAATCACCAGAGTATATCCACTTCAGATATTCCATGGATCAATGCGCTTCGTTCGAATTTTCCAAACGCATTTTCTGCTAGTGCATTTGTCTTCTTACAAGAATGAAAAAATCAGTTGTCGCAATAGTTTTCGTTTTTCCTCTTCTATTTGTCGCTTGCGACAAATGTGAAGACGAGACTCCTGCTGCAACGCCTTATACCCTTGTCATTCCGGAAGGACTTCCACCCATGAATATCCCTTCGACCAATCCGCTTACTATTGAAGGAGTAGCTCTTGGAAAACGTTTGTTTTATGATCCTATTCTATCTGCAAATAACACGCAAAGCTGCGCCAGCTGTCATTTACAAGAATACGGATTTACAGATCCCAATCAATTTAGCACAGGCATAGACGGCATACAAGGAGACAGAAATGCCATGCCTTTGATTAACCTCGGGTGGCAAACGAAATTCTTTTGGGACGGTGGAGCAAATGGTTTGGAAAGCCAAGTCATGGGCCCCATAACGAACCCCATTGAAATGCACGAAACAATGGCGAACGTCGTAGCCAAGTTGAATGCGCATACAGAATACCCTGAACTGTTCAAAGCTGCTTTTGGAAATGCTGATGTGACTTCACAAAACATCATGCGCGCAATTGCTCAATTCGAACGAACACTTATTTCAGGCAATTCAAAATACGATCAATATATGCGCGGTGAAGTATTATTTACTGCTCAAGAATTAAATGGAAAATCTCTTTTCGAAGACATGGACAAGGGAGACTGCTCGCATTGTCATACGATAGGATCTACTTTCAGCGACTTCGAATTCCGTAACACCGGATTGGATAGCATTTCAGTTGATGAAGGTCGCTTCCGCATCACCCTTAACGAAGGCGACAAAGGAAAATTCAAAACGCCTTCACTTCGAAATGTTGAATTGACTGGACCCTACATGCACGATGGTAGATTCCAAACGTTATTGGAATGTGTTGAGCATTACAACACGGGCTTCCGCTACAGCGCTAATCTCGATCCGAACTTGTCCTTCGCCGTGAAGGGAAGAATGACTCAGCAAGAAATGGAAGACATTGTAGCTTTCTTGAAAACCTTAACAGACATGGAGTTCGTGAATAATCCGGAGTTTCATTAAAGCTTCTCCAATCGCTTCACCACCATTCCGAAGTTCGTTTCAAGCTGAATCACATAAACGCCATTCGCTAACGAACTGAAATTAATATCGATTTGATTCGAAGTCTTGGTTGAAAGAACATTTTGAATTCTTCCTGCTAAATCGGTTACGATAATCTTTTCAATTTCCATTGCTCGATTGAATGAGAGTGTGCTGGTGTTCGATGTCGGATTCGGGAAGAACTTTGTATCCTCTAATACGTTTTCTTCAACCGAATTAATCGTGCACACTGAGACATTGTCGATGTAAAAATTATTCCCCCAATGTCCTCTGTTTTGAAACGCTATAAGAACCTCGTCATCTACCTGTACATATTGCTGCAGGTAAATTTCCTCCGCGCGCCATTGATCGGCAGTTGGTACAAAGAAGTCAGTCGTGTTCGGCGCAGTAGCCAATTCCTGTCCACCTTTTACATACATCTCAATCCACGTATCACCACAATCCAAACTTAACAATACAGCCAATGTATCTGTGTATTGGCCACCGTACTCCGCATAAGCCACATCGAAATCAATTACCCACGTACCTCCGCTCCAAAAAGTAATTTGCTTTTCTAGAATGAGCTCATCTCTATTACCAACAACATCTACCCAATAATTCGGGAAGGTAACTGAATGTGTTCCGAAACCATTCGCACTGCATGCATCACTAATTGAAAAGACATCGCCTCCTCCTGTGCTATGACCGAACGTCCATTCGGTTGGTATAGCGCCACTGTCGAATGTCTCATAAACACACTCGTTATTCGGCAATGTAGACTGTACATAAGCCTGTTTTGTTTTTGACGCTGTAAGTCCGTTATCTGTCACTTCCAAGGTTACATCAAATACGCCAGCTGCACCGTATACAACAGTCGGATATTTTTCTGTGCTCGTTGAAGGCGTTGCCCCAGGGAAACTCCAGAGGTAAGTTGCATTGGCTGAAGCCACGCTGTGGTCTACGAAGTGAATGGTTTCACCCGGACAAACATACGTACCGCGTTCACCGGCGAAATCGACCAACAACGAAGACGCCTCAAAAAGTGGCGCTTCGTAAACTCCCAAATTCCATGTTGCTAAACGTAATTTGTTGTCTCTATAAAACGGAACTATTCGAATCGGCTCCGTTCCTGCGGGAAGTCCACTGCTGTATTCCATCCATTCGGTCATACTTGCATTTCGGTAAAGAACTCTTCCGTGCAACAAAGCAATATACACCCCAGCGTTCGTGCCCAATTGCGCGCAAACAGACCAGATTCGATCTGAGCCAATGGCAGTTCCAGACCAGTTCTGATAATTCGCTCCACCATCGTTCGTGTAATAAACCTTTTGCGAATTGTTGGCATTGGTATATCCCAACCAAAACTCTTCCGGGGTATTTCCTAACGTGAACACCATGTTGTTTTGATTCAACGGCAAAGCAACCTGATTCCAAGTAACGCCTCCATCCAACGTGCGCCAAAGCTTCATGGTGCCACTAATTCGCTGCTGCGCATATAGCACGTCGGCATTGGTGTATGACTGTTCAATCCAAATAACGTTATTCGTTGTTGTCGTTCCGAATGTATATTGAAGTGACCACGACTGACCACCGTTTATACTCTTGTAAATTTTATTCTCCTTTCCTAACCAAGCCACATTGTAATAATGCGAATCGAAAAGTATACGCGAACTTTCATTGAACCAATAACTCTCATTCGGAAACAAACTCACATTGAATCCGGTTGGATTTCCCGTCAACGCATCAGGCAAGACCCTTCCTCCAATATCAGAAAAACTTACTTTATTCTCGTCTGAATAATTCACATATCCGGTCGCTGCTTCACCACCACCTAGCGCCAAGAAATTGCCCGACCCGTAAGCTTCGTAATAGCCCATATTACCGTTGTGGTAACGTCCGCCTACCATAATGTCTTCATTCCATCCTTGATCATACCCCCAAAGGTTAACAGCCATAATGCCGTAGTTCTTCGCATAGAAGGTTTGCATAAAATCAGAAGAGACATTTATACCACCGTCATTGCTACACCAAATAGTTTCGGTTGTTGGACTGTCTTTGTAAATTCTGAATTCTTGTTGATCGACATGGTAATTTGGAAGTCCGCCAATGTATCCGGCAACACCATCGAACGTTGCTCCCGCATCTTCTGTTAACCAAACATTCAAGCCTCCGATTAAAACTTTATCCGGATCAATCTGCGAAGCCACCAAGGTGGTGTTGTAATGAATTTGGGTG
>JBEIFO010000093.1:0-7301 GCA_040382375.1 Crocinitomicaceae bacterium | reverse complement strand
GAAGGAAGAGAGCGGAACTTATTTCATTAAAGGATCTCAGAAATACAAGCCGCAAGATGTATCTGTAGACGGCGATTGGAGCGGTGCTGTTCCCCTTTTAATAGCTGGAGCATTAACGGCTACAGAAGGTTTGTTGGTGAAAAATTTAAACACGCGACTGCCGCAAGCAGATCAAGCCATCTTAGATGTTTTTGATTTAGCGAAAGTGAAATACACGCAGAATGAAAATAGTGTGAAGGTTTTTGCGAGCACCATTCAAGCATTTGATTTCGATGCCACGCATTGTCCAGATTTGTTCCCGTGCCTCGCTGTATTGGCGTCATTCGGTAATGGTGTCACAACGTTGAAAGGAGCAAAGCGTCTGCATGTAAAAGAAAGTAACCGAGCAACGGCCATTGTGGAAGAATTCGCGAAATCTGGAATTCGTGTAATTGTTCGGGGAGACGACATGATGATCTATCCTGGTCATGCCCGTCCTGCAATTTGGAACGTGCACAAAGACCACCGCATGGTTATGGCAGGCGCGCTTTTTGGAATAGCAGGTGCCAAGACCGTGTTGCAAAATCCGGAAGTGATTTCGAAGTCTTATCCCGATTTTTTCAAAGACATTCAATCGATTGGTGCGAAGATGAAATAAGTCTTTGCCAAATGAGAAGTATATTCGCATTCAAATCTATTTCGTATGAAATTTACGGCAGAGCAAATAGCCGGTATGTTGGAAGGAACGGTTGAAGGTAATTCTTCAGCGGAAGTTTCAGGGCTTTCTAAAATTGAAGAAGGCAAAGCTGGAACACTTACGTTTCTGGCCAATCCGAAATACATTTCTCATATTTATTCTACAGGCGCAAGTATTGCTATTGTCTCCAACGATTTCTTTGCAGAACAAGCCTTACCTGAAACGCTTACGCTTATTCGTGTGGCAGATGCTTATGGAAGTTTCGCGAAGTTGTTAGAAGCATATAGCCAATTCAAAAGACCGCGTCCGGGAATTCACCCTTCAGCTGTTATAGATTCTACGGTGGTTATTGGAGAGAACGTTCACATTGGAGCAGGAGTGGTTCTCGAACCGGGCGTTTCCATAGGAAATAACGCTGTGATTATGGCTCAGTCATACTTAGGCGAGCATGTGAAGGTTGGAAATTTCACAACGGTTCATCCGGGTGTGAAAATTTATAGCGAGTGTGTCATCGGCGCGAATTGCACGCTGCACGCTGGAGTGATCATTGGAGCAGACGGATTCGGTTTTGCACCACAAGCAGATAATCGTTATGCGAAGGTTCCTCAGATTGGAAATGTTGTGATTGAAGATCGTGTTGAAATTGGCGCGAATACAGCCATTGACAGAGCCACTCTAGGATCAACAATTATTCGTGAAGGCGTGAAGCTCGATAACCTCATTCAAATTGCGCACAACGTTGAAATTGGAAAGAACACCGTAATTGCTGCTTTAACTGGCATTGCGGGAAGCACCAAGATTGGTGAGAATGTTATGATTGGCGGACAAGTTGGAATAGCCGGACATTTAACCATAGCGAACGGAGTGAAGATTGCTGCTCAAACGGGTATCAGCGCTTCTGTGCTGAAAGAAGATGTTGTAATGCAAGGGACACCCGCTGTTAGCACGATGGACTTCAAAAAATCGTACATCATTCACCGTCGCTTGCCGCAATTGCTCGAGCGCATAGAGCGACTTGAAAAAGGACAGAAGTAATGTTATTGCTTCCTTATCTCAAACATTTACTTTTTGCGAAAGGACCTCACGGGGTTCATTCACCGTTTGTTTTCAAACTCATTACAGATGTACTGAAACAGCAGGGTGTGAAGGCTTGGAAACCGATTGAAGACGCCCGTAGAAAATTGCTTTCGAACGATTCGGTATATGTGGTGAAGGACTTCGGTGCGGGAAGTAAGGGGCTTCAGACAACTCGGACTTATTCGCAATCTGTTGCTTCCAGCGCCATGCCGAAGAAAAAGGGAGAAGCCCTTCATTTGTTGGTGGAACATTTGCAGCCTTCCGGGCTGCTTGAAATAGGCACTCATTTCGGAATAGGCACACTCTATTTATCAGATGCCCTTCATTCCACTAAAAAAATAATTACCCTTGAAGGAGATCCAACGCATGCGGACGAAGCGCGCACTCTTTTTCATTCCTTCCAGAAAGAAAATATAGAAGTGGTTGAAGGAAATTTCAATGACACTCTTCCAACTACATTAAATGCATTTCCTGAAATGGAATTTGTTTATGTAGATGGAAACCATACAGAAGAGGCTACGCTTCGCTATTTCGAGATTCTACTTCAACATAAAAATATCACGTGCATTGTCTTCGACGATATCTATTGGAGCAAAGGAATGATGCGTGCTTGGAAGCAAATCTGTTCCGATGCGCGCATTGAATTGAGCCTCGATTTCTATTGGTTCGGAGTCATTTTTCTGAATGGAAGAATGCGCAAGGAGCACTTCAGTTTGTATCTACCACGCTGAATTGTCGGGCGGTTCAAGAGACGTGTCAGAAAATGCTGACAGTTCTGTCATATTTCGACCCGAATTTCTCAATGGCATATTGGTTGAAATGCGGGGTGAAACAAATTGAAAATTTAAGAACATGAGTAAAATAATAGGCATTGACCTCGGTACCACGAATTCGTGTGTATCTGTGATGGAAGGAAACGAGCCCGTGGTTATCGCGAACAGCGAAGGAAAGCGCACCACGCCTTCTATTGTTGCTTTCATTGAAGGTGGTGAGCGTAAAGTAGGAGATCCTGCAAAGCGTCAAGCCATTACGAATCCAACAAAAACAATTTCAAGTATCAAACGTTTCATGGGATCATCATTCGCAGAAACGGAGAAAGAGGCAACCCGCATGCCCTACACAGTAGTGAAGGGTGACAACAATACGCCTCGCGTGAAAATCGACGATCGTACGTATACCCCACAAGAAATTTCAGCCATGATTCTTCAAAAGATGAAGAAGACTGCTGAAGATTATTTGGGTCAAGAGGTGACTGAGGCGGTGATTACCGTTCCTGCATACTTCAACGATGCGCAACGTCAGGCAACGAAAGAAGCCGGCGAAATCGCTGGATTAACAGTGAAGCGTATCATTAACGAGCCAACTGCAGCGGCGTTGGCATATGGTCTTGACAAGAAGTCTCAAGAGATGAAGATTGTGGTGTTCGACTGTGGTGGTGGAACGCATGATGTGTCTTGTCTTGAGTTAGGTGATGGCGTGTTTGAAGTGTTGTCAACAGATGGCGATACGCACTTGGGTGGAGATGACTTCGACCAAGTAATCATTGACTGGTTGGTTCAAGAATTCAAAAATGAAAATGGAAATTTAGATCTTTCGAAAGATCCAATGGCTCTTCAACGTTTGAAGGAAGGAGCTGAGAAAGCGAAGATTGAATTATCGAGTTCAACAACGACAGAAATTAACTTGCCTTACATCATGCCTGTAGACGGAATACCAAAGCACTTGGTGAAGTCGTTAACACGCGCGAAGTTCGAGCAGTTAGCAGATTCATTGATCCGCAGAACCATTGCTCCTTGCGAAAGCGCATTGAAGAACGCTGGATTGTCTGTAAACGATATTGATGAAATTATTTTAGTGGGTGGTTCAACACGTATCCCAGCTATTCAAGATGCGGTTAAGAAGTTCTTCGGAAAAGATCCAAGCAAAGGAGTGAATCCTGATGAAGTAGTAGCTATTGGAGCTGCTATTCAAGGGGGTGTATTAACCGGAGAAGTGAAAGATGTATTGTTGTTAGATGTTACGCCACTTTCATTGGGAATTGAAACCATGGGTGGTGTATTCACAAAGTTGATTGATGCAAACACTACGATTCCTACGAAGAAGTCTGAAGTGTTCTCAACGGCGAGTGATAACCAACCAAGCGTAGAGATTCACGTATTGCAAGGTGAACGTGCTATGGCGAAAGACAACCGCACAATCGGACGTTTCCACTTAGACGGATTACCACCAGCGCCAAGAGGGGTTCCACAAGTAGAAGTTATCTTCGACATTGATGCGAACGGAATCATTAACGTATCTGCGCTTGACAAAGCAACCAACAAATTGCAAAGCATCAGAATCGAAGCTTCTAGCGGATTAAGCAAAGAAGACATTGAGAAGATGAAGAAGGAAGCAGAGATGAATGCAGATTCAGATCGCAAAGCGAAAGAAGAAGCAGACGTTGTGAACCAAGCCGATTCATTGATTTTCCAAGTGGACAAGCAATTGAAAGAGTTCGGAGATAAACTTCCAGCAGATAAGAAAACAGAGATCGAAGCATCTTTGGAAGAGCTGAAAAAGGCACATGCTGAAAAGAACTTAGACACGATTAAGGCGTCTATGGACAAATTGAATGCAGTGTTCCAAGCGGCTAGTGCTGATATGTACAACAACGCTGGAGGAGCTGCAGATGCAGGTGCTGGAGAGCAACAAGCAGGAGGCAACGACGGTGAAGTAACCGATGTAGACTTTGAAGAAGTAAAAGACGAGAAGAAGTAATTCTTAATCGAATCAAATAAAAAGGGCCTTGAATTTCAAGGCCTTTTTTTTTTGGGGGGGGGAGGTAAATTTATGTACCTTTATGTACCTTAAATCGACCTGCCGTGAAATTATATTATTCAATTGTAGTTCTTTTATGTTTGACTTTGTCTTTTGACTTAAAGGCTCAAAACTATAATATGTCGAATACCACAGTTAATATTTCTTGTGGTTCTACAGTTAATTTTTATGATTCGGGAGGCCCGTCGGCGAGTTATTCTACTAACGCCAACTTGACAATGGTTTTTTGTGCTCCAGTTGGTCAAAATATATATGCTCAGTTTAGTTCGTTTAATCTAGAAAACACGTGGGATTACCTCTACGTTTATAATGGCCCCAGTATGGCATCACCGATACTGGGCGCATACACTGGTGGAGTTTCACCAGGTCTGATTTTAGGAGCTACCAATTGTTTAACATTCGTTTTTGTTTCAGATAACAGTTTTAATTCTCCGGGATGGGCAGCTACCTTGGGTTGTGGCTCACCACCAGTATCACCCCCATCAGCGTCGGGATTGTGCTCGGGAGCCCAGCCGTTCTGCACGGGAACTACCTACACATTTCCTGCTTCTCAAAATACGACGGCTCAATCAGGTCCTAATTACGGTTGTCTTCTTTCTGCACCCAATCCTGCGTGGTATTATATGCAAATTCAGAACGGTGGTCCGCTTTCAATTGCGATTGCAAGTACTGCCGGAGTTGACGTTGACTATGCGTTGTGGGGACCTTTTTCAACTCTAACGAATGTATGCAATCAGCTTACGGCCGCGCCTATAAGTTGTTCTTATTCAACAGCAACCAATGAAACGGCAACCATTGCAAATGCAATTGCTGGGCAATATTATATATTGGTAATTACGAATTTTTCAAATATGCCCACGAACATAACGTTCAACCAAAGTGGGGGAACCGCTACTACGAATTGCAATATTCTTTGTAATATGACCGCTTTTACTGCTGTCCCGGGGGCTTGCATTCCGGCTTCAAATACGTATAATGTTACCGGTTCGATAACATTCACTAATCCACCCACTAGCGGTACTTTAACAATAACTTCTTCCTGCGGAGTCTCCACAACAATTCCCGGACCATGGGTTAGTCCATTGTCATATACTCTTACCGGACTCCCTTCGAATGGATTGCCCTGCACATTATCAGCCTCGTTTTCGGCGGATAATCTTTGTAATTTGAATCAAAACATTACTGCACCAGCATCTTGTCTTCCCCAGTGCACGGTTTCCGCATCGAACAGCGGCACTGCTTGCGCTGGAAATTCTGTTTCACTAAATGCGAGCGCTGTTAGTGGCGCCACTGGTTATACTTGGACAGGCCCGAATGGTTATTCTTCAACAGGACAAAACGTTGTCTTGAGCGGCACGACGGGGTTAATGTCCGGTACCTACACTGTTACGGCTACTGGTCTTGCAACTTGTTCAGCCACAACAAATGTTACTGTAACACCCCTACCTATTCTTTCTCCTGTCTCGAATGTTGTCGCTTGCTCAGGTAACTTGGTGAGTATACCTTCGTTTAATGTTTCTCCTTCAAATGCGACTGTTGATTGGACGAACTCCAATACCTCAATTGGATTATCGGGTTCGGGTGTAGGAAATATTTTACCATTTATTGCTTCTTCTCAAGGATTGAGTTCGTCGGGAAACATAACATTACTTCCGACCAATAACGGCTGCTCAGGCGTACCAATAAATTTTAGTGTAACCGTTAACACAACTCCAAGTTCTAGTGCTTTAAGCAATATTTCGTTGTGCGAGGGGAGCACAGTTCAGGCGATAAATTTTACAACTAATCCGAATGCGTCAGTTAATTGGAGTAATTCAAATCCTGGAATAGGCATAGCAGCCACTGGAATTGGAAACATCGCTTCATTTAACGCCACTGCCGGAAGTGCCACCATCTCATACACCCCAACTTTAAATGGGTGTACTGGCAATTCTCAATCCTTTGAAATTTTTGCAGAAGCCCTTCCACAAATATTTTTAACGGCACCTTCAATGGTCTGTCAGAACGTCCCGCCATTAACAGTTGGGGTGAATGTTCCAGGGGGAACGTGGAGTGGAGCTGCTAATTCATCCGGTATAATTGATCCGGGTGCCTTGCCTATTGGTGTTTCTGATTATACATATAATTATTCCACAGCGAATTGTGCATCTGTAATTTTAGAAACGATAGAAATTATTCCATTTCCTCAGATCACAGGAAATTTATTCGTTTGCATAAATACAGCAGTGAATCTTACGGCATCTCCTCTCGGCGGTGTGTGGTCTGGTGCAGTTGCAGATGCAAGCGGTGTTTTTAATCAAAGTACTTCAGGAACATATTCTGTTTCATACTCAGACATAACAAATACATGCACCACATCTGCGGAAGTAATCGTTCAGAATGAACCGGTGCTCAATTTAAATTGCCCATCTTATGTATGCAACACAGATGCGCAGATTAATTTTAATCCCTCACCTCCAGGTGGTGTTTGGTCGGGCACGGGAATCAGTTCCTCAGGGGTCTATTCTCCAGCGCAAGGGTCCAATCCCACAGTGGCAACATATACCTATTCTAATGGTGTTTGCACAGTTACAGAGTCAAGCTCAATAGATGTATTCACAACTCCAATAATAACTTTGAATAACCCCATCGAAATCTGCCTCAATAATACGACTACAGCATTGAGCGCATCTCCAATTGGAGGCACATGGACTGTTAATGGGAATGCATCTTTGGTAAATGGAGTCCTTGT
>JBEIFO010000092.1:0-7338 GCA_040382375.1 Crocinitomicaceae bacterium | reverse complement strand
GTTGTTCTTCTGAAAGAAAAAGATAAGTAATACGTTTTGGAAAGTCGTGCTGCGGATTTTCGAAAACAAATTCGTTAGAATAAGATTTTGTGCAAACGAAGATTGTGATTTTATCGGCTACCAACGCGGTAGCAATATATACCCAATGATCGTTGTCGTATACAATTACCGAATGTTCGTTCGGTAATTCATTTGTTCCGTATTCTTCAAAACTCACGTTGTAAAATGAAATGCCTTCAATAACCATTTCATCTTCCACCTTCGTCCATTCTTCTCTCCCGGTTAGTCCAACCCAATTGCCTTGAAGTTTCAATAAATGAGGAAGTAGATCGGTTTGCGCAAACGCATTCATTCCAACCGAAATAAAAAGTGCGAAGAAGAGTAGCTTTTTCATGAAGTCTAAAATACTAAATTACTTCCAATACCAAACCTTTCAAATATTCTCCTTCTGGATGGAAGATGCTAATCGGATGGTCAGCCCCCTGGTGCAATTGGTGAAGAATCTTCACGGTGCGTCCAACAGAAATAGCAGAAGCCAAAAGAATGGAAGTGAATTGTTGCTTGTCAATGACCTGCGAGCAAGAGAAGGTGAAGAGAATTCCGCCGGGTTTAATCTGACGCAAAGCCGCTTCGTTAATTCTTCTGTAGCCTTGAATGGCTTTGTGTTTCGCGCTTAAGTGTTTCGCGAACGCCGGAGGATCCAATACAATTACATCGTAGTCCTCTTCAATATTTTTCATGTACTCAACCGCATCTGCTTGAATCAGCTTGTGCTTTGAAGTGTCGAGATTGTTCAGTTTAATGTTGTTCTCGACTAATGCAAGAGCAGAGGCGCTGCTGTCTAAACTGTGAACGAGGTTCGCTCCGTTTTTTAGCGCGTACAAAGAGAATCCGCCGCTGTAGCAAAATGTGTTCAACACTTTTTTCCCTTGACTTAATTCACCCAGTAGTTTTCTGTTTTCACGTTGGTCAATGAAGAAGCCTGTCTTCTGTCCTTTCTCCCAATCGATTTGAAATTGAATGCCGTGTTCCAGGGCAATGTCGTTTCCTTTTTCACCAACAACATATTCGTTTTGTGCATTCGGAACACCTTTAACTTTTTCTCCGCTCTTGTCGTAGATGGCTTTCAAACCATCGCCCATCACCATCTTCAACGCGTTCGCAATTTCGCTTCTGTGCTGGTACATACCTGCGCCATGAAACTGAAGTACTGCTGTTTCTCCGTAGATGTCTACAATAAGTCCAGGGAAACCGTCGCCTTCTGCGTTAATCAAACGATACAACGTGGTGCTTTCGGTATTCACCATAACCTTCTTTCGAAGATCATAGGCGTGTTGAATTTTCGAATGCCAGATGTCAGTCGAATACATTTCCTCACCGAATGAAAAGATGCGAACCGCAATGCTTCCTTCAGAGAAATGTCCGATTCCAATTTTTTCGTTAGCACGCGTGAACACTTCCACCAACTGTCCTTCTTTCAACAATTCAGAAATGGCTTCAATGGCGCCCGAAAATATCCAAGGGTGAAAGCGTTTTGCGCTTTGTTCTTTTCCTTTCTTTAAATAGATTTTTGCTAACATGTGGCAAAACTACTCCGAAAACTTACTTGGCCGTGAAATACTTGCCTTCTTTTGGAATGAGCCATCCTTCGGCAAGGGCTTCTTGCACGAGTTCTATTATTTTTTCTTTGTTGAAGGGAACCGGCCACGCGTATAGTTCGTCGAGCGTTTTACCAATTAGGCAAGCGTTCAGAATTTCTTTTGTAGTTGGAAGAGCGCGTTCGCGCTGACAGAAATCGCACTTCCCGCATGTGTCGGTGTCTTCACCGAAGTAGCGCAGAATGTACTGTTCGCGACAATGTTCTTCTGAAAGCAAGTGTTGCATGCTGCTCAGTTTCGCAAGGTCAATGTCTCTTCGCTCTTCATACATCGTTTCCGGAAAGGAAAGTTCATTCGAGGCCACGCGTTGTTTTGCATAACTGAATTGCGAAGTGGAACTGGCTGGAAGGTATTCAAGAATTTGAAGTTTGTGCAGGTCGTTGAGTGAAGTGAGCACTTCGTTTTTCGAGCGTTCGTTCAAGACACTCAATTGGTATTCTGAAATGGGAACGGCGAAATCCCAGATGCTTCCATACAAGCGGAAGAGCGAGCGAAGAAAGTCTTCATGCTTCGGATTCTGATCTACGAAATAGCGCAATTCATCTTTCGAAGCAATGACACGAACGCGCGAACGGTGCAGTCCGCGTGCTAAGATGGAAATGTATCCAGCGCGTTCAAGCAACAGCAGCGAAGCTGAAATGGTATTCGCATGAAGTTGACTGCGTTCTGCAATTTGATCGAGGTTCAAAGCGAAGAGTTCGTTCATGCCCGAGCCAATGGCAATTCGATGAATGTTGGCGAGCGTTTGATAAACCGTTGCAATGTCTTCCTTCGGCGGATAGCGCATAGCAATGCTTTTTTTCAATTGAACGAAATCGCTGTCGTTCCAAAGTGCTAATCCGAGGGCGGGTTGTTCGTCGCGTCCGGCTCTTCCCACTTCCTGAAAATACGCTTCGGGTTGAGAAGGAATGTCGAAGTGAAAAACGAAGCGGACATCGGGTTTGTCTATGCCCATGCCGAAGGCGTTGGTTGCCACAATCACTTGCACATCGTTGTTCTTCCATTTTTGAAAGGCGAGATCTTTTTTGTGAAGATCGAGTCCGGCGTGATAGGGAAGGGCTTTAATATTTTTTTCATTCAGCAACGCTGAAAGGTCTTCTGTTTTTTTTCTTGAATTGCAATAGACAATACCCGCACCTTTCATGTGCACGATTCGGTCAACGAGGTCGTTTTCTTTTTGTGTCGAAAAGAGAGCGTTGTAGGAAATGTTCTTTCTAGCGAAGCTCTTCTGAATAATTTTGCAATCGTTGTTGAAGACGAGCTCTGCAATATCGGCAACCACTTGCGGAGTGGCGGTTGCGGTAACGGCCATAACTACGGGGTCGCGCAGTTCTTTTATGAAATTTGGAATGGCTCTGTATGCAGGACGGAAGTCGTGTCCCCATTGCGAAATGCAATGTGCCTCATCAATGGCCACGAAGGAGATGTTCAGGTAGCGAATGCGAGCAATGAAGTTGTCGTTTTCCAAGCGTTCCGGCGAGACGTAGAGGAATTTATATCTTCTATTTGTGCAGTCGTCGAGAATTTTTTCAATCTCGAAATTATTTAATTCGGAAGAAAGATAGGTTGCTGGAATTTCTTTTTGAATGAGGCTTTCCACCTGATCTTTCATAAGCGCGAGCAAGGGCGTCACGACAATACACAAACCCTTATGACACAGTGCGGGCACCTGAAAGCAGATGCTTTTTCCTCCGCCTGTTGGCAGCAGCGCAAACACTTGTTCTCCGTATGCGGAAGCATTCACGATTTCGCTTTGCTTATCGCGAAACGCATCGTATCCCCAGTATTTTTTAAGAAGGTGGAGGGTTTTTGCTACCATAATGAAGGGCTAAGTTACGGAATGTGGAAGCAAGAATGCCTTCGGCGAATGTTCTCCGAACGAATGCCTCCGGCGAATGTCTTCGACTGATTTAATTACGCAGTAGGAATTATGAAATAGGAATTACGAAGTAGGAATAAAACCGAAAGGTTTTCCAATAACGCAGTTAAAGGTTCCAATTACGCAGTAGGAATTATGAAATAGGAATTACGAAGTAGGAATAAAACCGAAGGTTTTCCCATTACGTAGTTCCGAGTTAAACGCCTCTTGCTTCAGCCTAAAATGTTGTGAAAGTATTCGAATCGAGTTTTTCGAAAATGCTTTTTTCCCATTCAGCATATCGCTTACAAGACCAGGACTAACTTGAAGGAGTTGGGCAAGGTCAATTCCTTTCATGTTGTGTTCAATCATAAGCGCTTTTAAAAGCTCGTGCGGAGGAATAGGGCTGCTTGTTAAGTTTTCGCTGTCGTATTTGTCAATGAGCAATTGAATGAGTTCTATCTCGTCGGTGATGTCTTTTGATTTCTTTTTAATCTCTCCGAGTAATTCCATTCGCGTGGAGTATTCGAAGTATTGCTTTTTTGATTTGATGATGGTGTATTTCATTTTGAGTATTGGTCTATTGTGTATTGCAAATTGAGTTTACATAGTTGATTGTACTCGTTGTGAGTTCCAATCCATTTAATATAAAGTCTTATTTCGGTTGAAGTAACTTGGTACTTGCATATCATTCTATATTCATTTCCTCCAATGTTAAAAATCACGCGATTACTTCCATTGCCCAGTAAATCGGCTGATCCAAAGGTTTGAAAGATGTCGCTGGGTTTTTCCCAATCAGCATTTCTTAGTATTGCCAACCAAATTTGAAATGACTTCGAACTTCTTGCATGTTTCGAAATGAAATCTTCAATGGCTTGTTTCTTAATTAAATGAACCTTCATCAAATGTAGTGTTTAATTCAAAATATTCACAAAAAGTGAATAAATATTTTCTATTCAAACCTAAAAAGAGAGACGGATATTTACACCAACTTTTATATGCAGGTTATATGCAGTTTATGCCGTTGCGAGGGCAAATGGCTTTGCGAGGGCGATTTCATCGCGAAGGTCCTTCGGACGAGGGTCTGCGACTTTTTTAATTACGCAGTAGGAATAAAACCGAAGGTTTTCCAATAACGCAGTTAAAGGTTCCAATTACGAATCCCGATAGCTATCGGGAGGAATAAAACCGAAGGTTTTTCCATTAAGAAGTTTCCAAATCTCGCTCTGCGAGCGGCATCCGAAATGCCCCCAGCAGAGCTGGGGGATAGTTTTTAGTAAGGTGATTAAACATTAAGCTTGGAAAGAATTTCTTGCACCAATCCATCTAGCCTTGAAAATGCAAACCATCTTTTTCCTAGATCTTTCAATGAAGCACCAAGGTGATAAAGTTCTTCTTCATCGAGAATTAGAAATCTGTCATGGACGTTTTTCAGAATTCGAATTTCAATGGGAGAGTATTGAGCATTGTGTTTTTCAAGATCAAGTTTTAATTGGGCCGTAATTTTTTCAGTATAAATAGTACAGTGGACTTTTTCATTTCTTTTTGAAAGTTGAAGCAGTGTTGTTTCGTCGATGTAGTTGTCGATGAGAATGATTGATTTTTTTGCTCGAGAAATGAGTTCGCTTGAGAAGACATATGCATCGAAGATTTGATCATTGAAGAAAATGCCTTGTTTAATATCATCTCCTTTGTCAAGTGCTTTGAATATTTTGTCAAGTTTATGTTCAGTTTGTATTTGCTTCGATTCCAATCCTTCCACTCGTTGAGCCAAACCCAAAAACTGATATTGATTTCTGCGCATCGACACAAAAGCTTCTATTATTTCAATACTTACCGCAACCGCAACCGAGCTTTTTAATACGGCCGACAGCATAGCAACTCCTTGTTCAGTGAATACAAAAGGTAAATATCGTCTTCCACCATGTATTTCACTTGAGGTCACAATTTGTGACCTCAAGTTTTGCATTTCATTCTCAGATAATTGTAAGCGAAACGATTCGGGGACTCGCTCTAAATTGCGTTTAACAGTTTGATTTAGCGCTTTCGTTTCCACATTATACAACTTGGCTAAATCACTGTCCAACATTACTTGCATCCCTCGAATGGTAAATATCCGCGATTCAATTTCCGATTTAATTAGGTTTTGTTCCATGGAGCAAACCTATTTCGTTCTGTAGATTAAGTCAAGAAACTGTTATGCGCGTTTATGCGGAGCAGCAATCCTGCTGATCAATCACTGCGTGATCAACTCTTCGAATCAATCGCTTTGCGATCAATCGTTCCGATTCATCCGTAGGATTGATCACCGAAGGTGATTGATCTGCAAGATTGAACCGAAGGTTTTCCAATCTATATTAGCAACATGAGAAACGTCCGAATAGTACCGCCTGCAACTCTTACAGGCATTCGCTTGAAACACCTCAAAGACGCAGCATGCGGTGTCCCCGCTATTACTTCAACCATTAAACACATTGCCGATGAAATGGGAATGATTAAAGGTTGGAAACTGCTGCAAAAATTAAATCAAAAAGACGGAATCGACTGCCCAGGCTGCGCTTGGCCAGATCCTACACATAGATCGAAACTCGGAGAATACTGCGAAAACGGAGCAAAGGCCATTGCCGAAGAAGCCACCGAAAAACGATGCACTCCCGTTTTCTTCGCGCAACACACCGTGGAAGAAATGAGCGATTGGAGCGATTACATCATCGGAAAAAGCGGACGCATAACCAACCCCATGTTCCTTGAAAAAGGAAGCAGCAAATACAAAGCAGTTTCTTGGGATTTTGCCTTGAGCCGTATCGCACAAGAACTCGACAATTGCACAACACCCGACGAAGCGGTTTTTTATACTTCTGGAAGAACAGGCAACGAGGCCGCTTTTTTATATCAACTCTTCGTTCGAAAATTCGGAACCAATAACCTTCCCGATTGCAGCAATCTTTGTCATGAGAGTTCTGGAACTGCACTCATTGAATCGCTCGGAATAGGCAAGGGGACAGTGAAACTCGAAGACCTCTATATCGCAGATGCCATTTTGGTAATCGGACAAAACCCTGGAACCAATCATCCGCGTATGATGGCGGCGCTTTCGAAATGCAAAGGAAACGGAGGGAAAATCATACACATCAACCCGCTTCCAGAAGTAGGGACAACGAAGTTCATTGATCCACAAAGTCCAGTAGAAATTTTGAAAGGTGGAACGCAACTCGCCGATCATTTTCTGCAGGTGCGCGTAGGCGGAGATCATGCGTTATTCAAAATGATCGGACATTACCTGAAGACGCTTGAACAAGAATTAGTAGGCGTGCTCGATCAGAAATTCGTTGAAGAAAAAACAGAAGGATTCATCAACTATTGGAACAGCCTCGACGAAGTGAACCTCGATGAATGCGCCGAAATCAGCGGCATTTCAAAGGCACAAGCGTTCGAAGTCGCGGAATTAATTTCCAAAAAGAAAAATATTATTTCATGCTGGGCCATGGGTCTTACCCAACAGAAAAAAGCCGTGGCCATTATTCAAGAGGTGGTGAACATTCACCTCGTGTTAGGTGCAGTTGGAAAACCAGGCGCGGGGCTTTGTCCTGTTCGCGGACACTCCAATGTGCAAGGCGATCGCACGATGGGCATTAATGAAAAACCCCGCGAACCGTTCCTTCTAGCCCTAGACAAACGCTACAACTTCACAGCACCGAGAGAACACGGGTTCGACGCGGTAGAGGCCATTGACGCCATGTCTGAAGACAAGGTGAAGATATTTATTGGCCTAGGTGGAAACTTCGTTTCAGCAACGCCAGACAGCGTATTCACTGGGAAAGC
>JBEIFO010000091.1:0-7374 GCA_040382375.1 Crocinitomicaceae bacterium | reverse complement strand
AGACAAAGAAAAGCAACTCATTTTTGAAGACGATACCGTGCGTGTTTTTTCTTTTCCCTTGAAGCACCGCGTGCCTTGCACCGGTTTTGTATTTGAGGAAAAAGAACGAAAGTTAAACATAGAAAAGTGGGCGATTATTGAATTCAAACTTCAACCTTCAGAGATTTTATTGTTGAAGAAGGGGATTGATGTTGAACGCGAACAGGAAGTGATTCCATTTGGAAAAGTAACCAGTCCTTCTATTCCTATTCGTCGATATGCCTATTGTTCAGACACCGCATACGACGAAAGAATTGTTCCGCATATTTTGAATTCAGATTTGGTTTATCATGAAACCACATTCCTAGCAGAAGATACAGAACGCGCCAAAAAGACGTTTCATTCTACCACCATTCAAGCGGCAACCATTGCGAAAATGGCGAATGCAAAGAAGCTCGTGGTTGGACATTACAGCAGTCGCTACAGTGATGACGAGATGTTCAAGGTTGAAGCACAGACTGTTTTTCCGAATACCGAAATAGCCAACGAGGGCGTTATTTTCGATCTGTAAAAATCTTTTCTGCGAGTGAGTGTATTTCGTACACTTTCTATATCTTGCAGGTATGAATAAGCAACGATTAAGTTTTTGGCAAATCTGGAACATGAGCTTCGGCTTCATGGGAATTCAATTTGGATTTGCACTTCAAGGCGGATTTATGTCGCGCATTTTTCAAGCGTTGGGAGCATCGGAAGACAGCATTCCTATGTTGTGGGTGGCAGCGCCGTTAACTGGACTGATTGTTCAACCGATCATTGGATATTTAAGTGATCGCACTTGGCATCCAAGATTGGGAAGACGTAGACCCTATTTTTTGATTGGAGCAATTCTAAGTTCTATTGCGTTATTCTTTGTGCCTTATTCGCCAACGCTAATGATTGCTGCGGGATTTTTGTGGGTAATGGACGCGTCAATAAATATTTCCATGGAACCTTTTCGAGCATTGGTTGCAGATAAACTTCCGGAAAATCAACGCTCGTATGGATTCGTAGTTCAAACGTTAATTATTGGTATTGGAACTTGGATCGCAAGCAACCTTCCTTGGTTCTTGAGTTTTTTAGGTTTTTCAAATACAGCACCAGAGGGACAAATTCCTCCTTCAGTAAAATGGGGATTTGCAATTGGTGCGTTGGTCTTCATGATTTCTATCTTGTGGACCGTATTCACTACGAAAGAAGAAGCGCCAGCAGATATGGAGGCCTTCAGAAAAGAACGTGAAGAGACCAAAGGATTTGTAAAAGGTCTGGTAGAAATTGGAAAAAGCTTCACACATATGCCCGCGGTTATGTGGAAGTTGGGCTTGGTTCAATTCTTCAGTTGGTTTGCATTCTTCACCATGTGGTCTTTCGCTGTTCCGGCTCTTACCGAACATGTATACCATGCGCCAATGCCTGAAAAGGGCGCAGTTCATTTCGAAACAGAATTTGCGGCTTACAACAACGCGGCTAATTTGGTCGGAAGTTCAATGGGTATGTACGGTTTGAGTTCAATGGTTTTTGCATTAGTTCTAACGCTATATACGGCTAAGCGCGGAGTGAATAGAAGAGTCATTCATTTTTTCTCGCTGGTTGCAGGTGGTGTTGGATTTTTGTTGCTATTCCCCGCCAATCAAGAGTTTGCGAGCATTATGAACTTAAGTTTTGCGCTTGTTGGAATTGCATGGGGAAGTATTCTTTCAATGCCTTACGCCATACTTTCTAGCTCTGTTCGCCCTGAGAAAATGGGAGTGTCAATGGGTATCTTCAACATGTTCATTGTTATCCCTCAAATTGTTGCGGCATTGGGTGGAATCAATTGGGCGTATAAGACCTTTTTTGGAGATCAACTTATTTTCACCATGGTTTTGGCAGGAACCAGTTTAATAATTGGCGGATTGTCTTGTTTCTTGTTGCCTGCGAAAAGCAATTAATGCACATTCACCATTATCTTTGAATTTCTAATTCGAAACGATAGTGGAGCTTGTATCAACTTTTCTTCCAACCCAATACGGCGACTTTGAAATAAAGGCGTTCGATAGCGGCAATGCCGAACTTCCGAACCTAGCTTTAATTCATCCGGCGTGCAATTTATCTGAACCTGTTGTCGTTCGTATTCATTCGGAATGCATGACGGGTGATGTCTTCGGTTCGCGGAAATGCGATTGCGGAGACCAACTTCATGAGGCGCTTAAACAATGCGGAGAAGAACAGGGCGTGTTAATATACTTGCGTCAGGAAGGAAGAGGCATAGGTTTAGTAAACAAGCTGAAGGCCTATCAGCTTCAAGATAAGGGAATGGACACCATAGAAGCAAACGAAGCACTGGGCTTCGAAGCTGACATGCGCACATTCGATCAGGCTGTTGAGATACTTTTGGAACTGGGAGTTCAACGCGTTAAACTGCTAACGAACAATCCGCTGAAGATGGAGGCGTTAGAGGGCATTGGCTTTGCAAGCGTTGAGCGTATTCCGCTGCACGGTGAAGAATTCGATTCAAATAGAACTTACTTGAATACGAAGAGAGAAAAAATGGGTCATCAACTTTAAAAATTTGCGCATGAATAGGAAGGTATTCATTTCAATTTTATCAATGACTTTCTCATTGGTGGCTTATTCTCAAAATTGTGAATACACCCCATCAAAGAATATTCAAAAAATATTAGATAAATCTGAAGAGAGTAAGAAGTACTCCAGTGAAGAGCGTATATCGTTTTTAGAGAAAGCCATTGAAGAGGACCCCGAATGTCTGCCTTGCCTTTTGAAATTGGGTGAAATGAAATTCGTTCATGCAAAACGTTTGAACTCGGGATTTGACGAGGTACTTAAAATATTTGTAGATCTTAAATCCAAGTGCGAGGACTATCATTCTGAAATGTACTATTACATGGGAGCAATGAATTACGCAGGTCAAAATTACCAAGAGGCGGTCGTGTGTTTTGAAAAATTCTTGAGATTTCCTGATGGAGACGCGACGAAGTTTAATTCCTCTTACGATAAAAAATACAGAGAGGTTGAAGAGGCGTTAATATCCGTTAAGGCCTATGATAAAATTTTTAATGGGAATAAAAATTATGTTTTCGTTCCGAAAAAAGTAACCGGCGTTTCAACGGTGAGCGATGAATACCTTCCGATGATTGCCCCTGATGGTGAGATTTTGTTTTTCACACGTTTGATTTACAAACAAGCCAAGGGAGATTTAGCGGGTAAACAAGTAGAAGAGTTTACATGGAGCAAGCGGGCAGATATCAATGCGGATTTTGATAAAGGTGTTGCATTGCCACCCCCTTTTAACAAAGGCGGTTCATACGGAGGTGCTACCTTGTCTATTGATAACAAAGAATTGATCATTGCTAAGTCTAATCCTGTTAAGGACAATCCGAATAACATTGATTTGTTTTCTACCAAATTTGAAAGAACCACAAAAGAGGATGGAACCTTTGGATACGTTTGGAGCGATTGGGAGAGTTTAGGAGAAGGCATAAATAGCCCTGATGGTTGGGAAGCTCAACCTTCTTTAAGCGGTGATGGGCAAACGTTGATTTTCGCAGGTGTTCGTCCAGATTGCACGAAAGATGAATCTGGGAACTATTCACACGATTTGTTTATTTCAAAAAAGCAACCAGATGGAACATGGGGAAAATGTGCTCCGCTGCCAGCTTCCATAAATACCTCAGGACAGGAAAAGGCGCCGTTCATTCATAGCGACAGTCATACGGTTTATTTTTCAAGTGACGGACACCTTGGAGCGGGAGGAATGGATTTCTTCTTTGCTAAGATGAACGAAGACGGCACCTTCACTGACGTTGAGAATATTGGTGCTCCAATTAATGACGAAAACGATCAGCTTGGTATAATAGTAAGCAGTGATGGTGAATTGGCCTACTTTGGAGCAAACAAGTATTTAGGTGAAAAAAGTTATGACATCTTCCAATTTACTTTGCCTGAAAAAGCAAAGCCAGAGCGTGTAGCCATTATTAAGGGGTCTGTGCAAGGTGACGATGGGTCGCCCGCTCAGAATGCTTCTGTGACCATTCAATACGCTCAATCTGGAAGCGAAGAACAAGTGAAGGTGAACAACGACGACGGTTCTTATGCGGCTATTGTTCGCACAAATAAAAAAGAAGATGTGGTCTTGAAGGTGGAAGGTGAAAACATTGCGTTCAATGCGCACGTTATTTCGAAAAAGGACAATGAACATCCAGCGGCCATTTTGAAATTGAATTTGGAAACCTCTGTCGTGGCCGAAAACAAACCGTTTGTCATTAACGACATTTATTATTCAACCAGTTCAACTTCGATCAGTGACGAGTCGAAATTGATATTGATTCAATTCGCAGATTATTTAAAGAAACACCCGTCTTGGATTATTGAAATTCGTGGACACACAGACAACATTGGTTTAGATAAGTCGAATGAAGCGCTTTCGTTGGGAAGAGCAAATCTCGTGAAGGACTTTTTAGTTTCGAATGGCGTGAAGTTGGAACAACTTTCAGCAACAGGATTTGGAAAGTCGAAGCCAGTGGCTTCAAACGACACCGAAGCTGGTAGAGCCAAGAATAGACGAACTGAATTTTTAATAAAAAAGTTTTAGCATGCGAATAGATATCCTGACCATTCTACCCCGCCTGCTAGACGGACCTTTTGCCGATTCAATTTTGAATCGTGCGCAGAAGAATGGTTTGTGTGAAATTCACATTCACAACATTCGTGATTACTCTACAGATAAACACAAGAGCGTAGACGACTACCAGTTTGGCGGAGGAGCGGGGATGGTGATGCTTATTCAACCCATTGCAGATTGCATTGATAAGTTGAAGGCCGAGCGCGAATACGACGAGATTATTTATTTAACGCCAGATGGCGACAGACTCAATCAAAGCATGTGTAACACCTTTTCTTTGGGAAAGAATTTGCTCATGATTTGCGGACATTACAAGGGAATAGATCAGCGTTTGCGCGATCATTATGTAACGCGTGAAATATCCATTGGCGATTATGTTTTAAGCGGAGGCGAATTAGCCGCTGCTGTTTTAGTAGATGCGATCGTGCGATTAATTCCGGGTGTTATGAATGACGAGACGAGTGCATTAACCGATTCGTTTCAAGATAATTTATTAGCGCCTCCAGTGTACACGCGTCCTGCGGAGTATAACGGATGGAAAGTCCCAGATGTTCTGACTTCTGGAAATTTCAAAGTCATTGATGACTGGCGCATGCAGCAAGCTTTCGAGAAAACGAAAACAAGAAGACCCGACTTGCTATGAGCACGCCATTAGCGGAAAGAATGCGTCCGAAAACATTCGATGAATATGTAGGACAGTCGCATTTGATTGGCAAAGGAGCAGTGTTGCGAAGCATTATTGAAAGCGGACATATTCCAAGTATGATTTTCTGGGGTCCTCCGGGAGTTGGAAAAACAACGCTGGCAAACATCATTGCACAAACTCAACAGCGTCCTTTC
Organism: Crocinitomicaceae bacterium; assembly: GCA_040382375.1. Classification (GTDB taxonomy): domain Bacteria; phylum Bacteroidota; class Bacteroidia; order Flavobacteriales_D; family Sanyastnellaceae; genus CAIZGX01. The sequence continues at coordinate 1,898 of JBEIFO010000091.1, read as the reverse complement.
TTTTCATTAAGCGCTATCAACAGTGGAGTGAAAGAAATTCGTGAAGTGATAGATCAGGCCGGAAAAGGAGGGCTTTTTCAGAAGAGCGCCATTTTATTCATAGATGAGATTCATCGCTTTTCGAAGAGTCAACAAGACTCTTTGTTAGGTGCAGTGGAGAAGGGAGTTGTAACTCTTATTGGCGCAACAACAGAGAACCCGTCATTCGAAGTAAACGGTGCGTTGTTGTCGCGCTCGCAGGTGTACACCCTGAATGCGCTCACCAAAGATGAACTCAATCAGTTGCTGGAAGATGTGATTGTTCGCGATGAAGCGCTTCGCGCAAGAAATATTCAATTAGAAGAAACGCAATCGCTGTTGAAATACAGCGGCGGCGATGCTCGCCGATTGTTGAATGTGCTTGAGCTTGTCGTAGAATCTATTTCAGAGACGCCTTGCGTAATTAAAAACGAATCCGTAGAGAACGTCATTCAAACGAACGCTGCACGTTACGACAAGACCGGTGAAATGCATTACGATGTTATCTCTGCTTTTATAAAAAGCGTTCGTGGAAGTCATGCGCAAGCAGCAACGTATTATCTAGCGCGCATGATTAAAGGCGGGGAAGACCCGCTATTTATAGCTCGAAGATTGGTCATATTGGCTTCAGAAGACATTGGATTAGCGAATCCGAATGCGCTATTGATTGCGGAAGCAACCTTCCGCGCTGTTCAAAATATTGGCTGGCCGGAAGCCAGAATTCCGTTGAGTATGTGTACGGTGTATTTGGCAACCAGCGCGAAAAGCAATTCTGTGTATACTGCTATTGACGCGGCTTTGGCGGTGGTAGAGCAAACCGGAGATTTGCCTGTTCCTATGCATCTTCGAAATGCACCAACGAAATTAATGAAGGAGTTGGGATACGGAAAGAACTACGAATACGCGCATGCACACGAAGGGAATTTCGTTCGTCAAGAATTTCTTCCAGAAGAAATTGCTTCGACGGAATTCTACATTCCAGGTAACAATCCGAAAGAAGCAGCCATTTTGAAATGGCTTCAAGAACGTTGGGGAACGAATGAATAATAACACAACACGAAACTTTGGACTCGATTTATTTCGAGCATTGGCCATTCTGTTGGTTGTGTTGTCTCACGGGAAATTTTTATTGAATGGAACCGTCCTAGAGAATTTTCCTTTTGTGAAAATGTTAGACGGGGTTGATTTGTTTTTCGTCTTAAGCGGATTTTTAATTGGTGGAATTTTATTGAAGTCTTCTTCTGAAGGGTTGAATTGGCGGGGAGTAGCGCACTTCTGGAAAAGAAGATGGTTGCGAACCTTACCGAATTATTATTTGATCTTGTTGTTGAATTTCATTTTCATTTCGAGTGGAATTATTTCCGGTGACTTAACTGTTTTCGGTTGGAAGTTTTTTGTCTTCCTACAAAATTTCACCAAACCACTCATTGGATTTTTTTGGGAATCGTGGAGCTTAGCAGTAGAGGAGTGGTTCTACATTTTCACTCCAGTTATGCTGTGGGGTCTGCTGAAAGTGTTTCGATTGAAATGGGCTTTTCTCATTGCAACGCTTTTGATGATTGCTGTTCCCTTGGTCTATCGTGCTTATTCATTTGATCCAAAGCTCGACGATTTTTGGTTCGATGTGCAGGTTCGAAAGATTGTAGTGTTTCGACTCGATGCTATTGCCTTCGGATTGCTACTCGCTTGGATTTATTCTTTCTATAAAAGTTTATGGGACAAGTGGAAGAATGTAGCGCTTGTTTTAGGATTGACAATTGTTTTATTCTTGTTGAATTACAGTGCTTCGAATACTACGTTTTATCGACAAGTATTTTATTTCAGCGTAACACCTCTTGCCATTGCGCTAGTGCTTCCTTGGTTTGAAGGGATAACATCTT
>JBEIFO010000090.1:0-7468 GCA_040382375.1 Crocinitomicaceae bacterium | reverse complement strand
GAAGAGGCCGAAAGTATTTTAAATCGATTGCGTAAAAAGCAGACCGAGCGAATGAATGCGGAGCTTGAAGAAATGAATGTGCAGTTCTCTCGTCTTACCGGAGTATTGGTCGTTGTTTCTTTATTTGTACTGTTTGCAGGTATTGCAATCGCTTATTTCACGACAAAATTGCGAAAGCAAAAGGAAGAGTCTGAAGTACAGAAAGAGCAACTGAATTTGTTGTATCGCGACCTAACAGATAGCATCAACTATGCTCAGCGACTGCAGAATACGATATTGCCGAATATTGGTTCTGTTCGACAAATCTTCAACAAGAGTTTTGTTTTTTACGTTCCGAAAGCGGTTGTTAGCGGCGATTTTTATTGGTTTAAAAATGTTGGAGGGAAGAAACTATTTGCCGCCGCGGACTGCACGGGTCACGGTGTTCCTGGTGCTTTCATGAGTTTGGTAGGTCATAATTTTTTGAACCATGTCACAAAGGTTTTTCTAGACCCCTCACAAATTCTGAACAACGTAAATCGCTTAGGAACAGAAGTTCTTCGGAACAACAACACTGGTGTTCGCGACGGAATGGATATTGCGCTTTGCGCTATTGATGAAAAGGAAGGGCTCTTGGAATATTGCGGCGCAAATATTCCTGTTTATATCGTGCGAAAAAATGAGCTCATAGAATTGGCGCCTACCAAGCGAAGCATTGGAACCTTCGGCGAGCGCGGCGAGACGTTTGAAACACAAAAGTTTCAGCTCGAAAAAGATGATATGGTGTATGCGTGCAGCGATGGATACGCAGATCAATTTGGTGAAGGGAACAATAAAAAATTCATGCGTAAGCGATTCAAAGAAATGCTTTCAGCAATTTCAGAATTAGAAATTGATTCGCAAGAAAAAACCCTTCACGAAACGTTTAACGTTTGGAAGGGTTCAATGGAGCAAACCGATGACCTATTGGTAATCGGAATTCGAATATAAATTACGAAGCAAGACTCGATCTGTCGGCTACGTATGTATCTACAGGGTTCACGCACAATACTGGAATCTGCGCATCGTTCGTAATTACATGCTGTTCGTAGCTCGAGTTAAATACATTCAAAATTGAACTTTCGTAAAAATTCATAATGCAAATTAAATCGGCTTCAACCGAAGCTGAATACTTCAACAACGACTTCACGAAAGAACCTTCAGATTTGGTTTCACTAATTTCAACTTCAACCGGAATTTCCAATGATGTTAAGTAATCAACGGCATAATTCAGGTTACGGTCCAATTGGTTTTTCAAAAACTCATCGGTTTCATTCGGAGAAATTAGATAAACCTTCGAGTTAAAGTATTTCGCAACATCACGAACTGCACTTAGTTTTTGCTTCGTTTCTTTATGCAAGTCTAGAGGAACAACGATGCGGTTGTATCCGTGCTGACGAATAGTTCTTTCTTGAACAACGATGAAAGGAATAGAGCTTTCAGTAACAATTTTTAATGCGCGGCTTCCCGACATAAACTGCATTCCACGAGCCCCATGTGTTCCCATGATGATGAGCGCAGCATCCATTTCTGTTGCTGCTTTGTCTATGTCTTCAAAGATGTTTCCAATACGCACATGTGTGTGAATCTCAACTCCGCTTTCCACACGAACACGATCTTTCAAGGCCTCAAGCTTTAAGCGCGCTTCTGAAACATGCTTCTTGTTGTCTACAATGTGTATCAAATGAATATTGGCTGCAATAGTTTTTCCCATGAGCAAGGCATGCTCGATTGCAATGTCACTAACTTTAGTGAAATCAACAGGTACAAGTATTTTTTTCGAAAATCCCATAAAATTATTTTTTTACAAAGGTAAAGGAATTGAGTTCTACACGAGAAGACTAAAATCAAGTACCTCCTTAAAAAAGAATTCAGGGGATTCGGCATGTGGCCAATGTCCGGAGTTTTTTACTTCGGTGATTTTTGATTTTGGGAAGTACTGTTCCAATTGTGCTTGATCTTCTTTCAAAACATAGTTAGAAAGTTCGCCTTTAATGAAGAGGGTAGGAACCTGCACGGGGCTTGTGAAGGGAACTTCAGCGAGAATTTCTTCAATGTGTTTTTCCAGAGCATCTAAATTGAATCGCCAATCCAATTTCCCGGGTTCTTTCCAATACAGATTTTTAAGAAGGAAGAGTTGTGTGGCCTTGTCAACCGAAGATTTGGAAAAGATGTCTTCTGCTTCCCCTCGAGATTCTATTTTATCCAAGGGTACTGACCGTAATGCTTGAAAAACGGCGTCGTGGTGACGCGGATAGTGCTTCACGCCCATATCAACAACAATTAGTTTTTCAATTAGAAATTCAATCTCTTGGGCAACGTGCATGACTGTCTTTCCGCCCATGCTGTGCCCCAAGAGTATCACATCGCGAAGATTTTCAGAAGCAATGAAATCAATAGCATCTTCACACATGAGTTTGTAATTCATTTCATCTGAATGAAATGATCTTCCATGATTGCGCTGATCGATTGTGTAAACGCAAAACCCATGTTCTGCCCATTTTTTAGCATGCGTGGTCCAATTATCTCCTGTTCCGAATAGCCCGTGAAAAATGAGCAAGGGTTTTCCTTCTCCGTATTTATTGAAATACAATTGCATTAGAGTAATTCGTTTTTATACATCTGCACGACGTTTTCCAGTCCGAAATAAAGGGCATCTGAGATTAGTGCATGTCCAATTGACACCTCATCTAAATAAGGAACTTGCTGTGCGAAATATTTCAAATTTTCTAAACTCAAATCGTGGCCAGCGTTTATTCCCAAACCTGCTTCGTGAGCGGCTTTCGCGGTTTCAATAAATGGAGCGACAGCTTTTTCTTTGTCAACTGAATAACCTACGGCGTAGCTTTCAGTATACAATTCAATTCGATCTGTGCCAGTTTCCGCAGCTCTTTTCATGAGAGCCGGATTGGCTTCCATAAAAATACTCACTCGGATACCGTGAGATTTCAATTCGTGGACTATTCCAGATAAAAAATCGAAATGGGTTTCTACGTCCCACCCCGCATTTGAGGTAATAGCGTCCGGCGCATCAGGCACCAAGGTCACTTGGTGTGGTTTCGATTGAATAACCAATTCCATAAAATCAGGTGTAGGATATCCTTCAACATTGAATTCTGTTGTCACAACTTTTTTCAATGCAGGCACATCTGCGTAGCGAATGTGACGCTCATCGGGTCTTGGATGCACCGTTATGCCATCGGCACCGAAGCGTTCGATACGCTGCGCTGCCACAATGACATCGGGTGTATTTCCACCGCGGGCATTGCGAATAGTGGCGATTTTATTAATGTTTACGCTAAGTGCGATCATGTGTTTAAAATTGGTTGTGCAAAACTCGGCAATATTCGAATTCAAATTCACGTTGTGGAACGAAAAATGAATGTACGTTTGAACTTGGTTAAATAAATCTATGAACAGAGCCCTTAATTTAATATCGAAAAGCCTACCCTCACTCAATCGTGGGGAGTCTGCTATGCACGTATTGAATTTAATGGATGAATTACGGGTGAATGATTTACCTGTGGTTGAAAACGGATTGTTTTTAGGTCTTGCGAATGAAAGTGATTTTCTAAACGCAGAAGTTTATCAAGGAGAGATTCAGGCCGAGCTCGATTTGCTCAATGTTTCGGTCTCACCAGATTCTCATGTTTTAGATGTGTTGAAAGTGATTAGTGAGAATGACATTACCGTTGTTCCAGTTGTTGATGAAGGAAATAACTACCTAGGAAGTATTACTTCTGCAGACTTGCTCGATCATTTGGCTGAAATGCTCGGTGTCATGCGCGAAGGCGGAATTATAGTCTTGCAAGTTTTCGAGCGGGACCATAGTATTCAGCAAATTGCCCGAATCATTGAGGAAAACAATGCGAAAATTTTAAGTCTTTCAGTTGTTCCAGCTTCTGAAGGAAATTTAGAAATGCACATTAAGATAGATCTTCCCGATTTGAACCCTATTCTTCAAAGTTTAGAGCGTTTCAATTACAATGTCCTAAGTAAGTTTCAGGCTTCTCAATTCGACGATGAGTTAAAAGATCGTTACAACGAACTCATGCGTTACTTGAATATGTAGCGTTTGCTGAAAAGCGCTACCTTTGTTTTTTACACGATATGTTAGTTTACGTTTTTGGAAAAAAATTTGATGCCGACTTGGCTCCCTCGGTGCAGCAATTTCTTGAGAAAATGGTGCGTCGTGGAATTTCCATTTGCATGTACAAAGGATTTGAGCGTTTTCTTGAATCCTATATCCAGATTCCAGCACACACGACCTTCGAAGAACATTCAGAATTTGAAAATGCAACTGCGCTTTTCAGTTTTGGAGGAGACGGAACCTTTCTCGATGCCGCAAGACTAGTAGGCTCTAAGCGTATTCCAATCTTAGGAATTAATACCGGAAGATTGGGTTTCTTATCTCACGTGAGCGTCTCTGAAGTAGATGAAGCCCTAGAGCAATTTGTAAATTCAGAGTACACCATTGACCCGCGTTCTTTCATTCAAATTAAATCGGAAGAATTCGATTTTGGAGATTTTCCATACGCTTTGAACGAGATAACCATTAATAACGCCACGCGAAATGAAATGATAAAGATTAACGCTTCGGTAAATAAGGCTTTTTTAAGCAGTTATTGGGCCGATGGGTTAATCGTTGCTACCCCAACAGGTTCAACAGCATATTCGCTTTCATGCGGTGGACCTATTGTAACTCCGAATTCGAATAATTTTATTTTAACTCCTATTTCTGCTCACAACTTAACGGCGCGTCCGCTTGTTATTGGCGACACCTCTACCGTAAGACTTAAGGCAGAATGCAGATCGGGGCAAATTCAAGTTACGTTAGACAGTACTCAATACGTTTTAGAGGGAGGTACCGAAATTTCATTGTCACGCGCACCTTTCGAGTTGCAAATGATACTTTTGGAAGGAAGAAATTTCTTTCGAACCATTCGAAAGAAAATGGGTTGGGGACTAGACATTCGTATAGAATGACAATATATTATTGAAAAAAGCATTTAGCAGACATGAATAACCGTTTACTTCTGTTCATTTTATTTCTTTTTGGAAGTTTCTCTGCGAACGCTCAAGGACATAGCAGAGAGAAAAGCAAGGAGCTTTCTATTTCAGCAGGTACTGCCTATTACATTGGGGAAATTAACCCTTCAAAGCATTTCGGGACGAAGGAGAAATTGGCTCTTGGAATTGCTATTCGTAACAATCTGAACAAGCGATGGTCTATCCGAACGGGATTGTCATATGGAAATATTGAGGCCTTCGATTCCGATAGCAAGGACATTTGGCAACAAAATCGAAATTTAAATTTTCGAAATCGTTTTTTTGAAGGTAGTGTTATTGCTGAGTTGAATTTCTTCAATTATCAGATCAATTCAAAACATAATATTTCCCCGTATTTTTTTCTAGGTGCCGCTGTTTTTCGAATGAATCCAGAAGGAATGTATAACGGTTATTGGCATGCCCTTCAGCCTGCTGGTACTGAAGGACAAGGAATGGCCGGTAAGGATCCGCTTTATAAAACAACTGGATTTACCATGCCAATGGGAGCCGGGTTGAAATGCAACATTAAAGGGTTACTTGGATTTTCTTTGGAGTGGGGAATGAGGAAATTGTACACCGATTATTTCGACGATATTTCAGGTTCTTATGTGAATCCCACAATGTTAACGGCTGCGCGTGGTCAATTGGCTGCGAATCTAGCAGATCAAAGTGTCCTTCCAGAGAATACAAATAATGCTTACATGCAGCGAGGTGACCCTGGAAGAAAGGATCTTTACTTCTTCTGCATGGCCTCGTTAAATTTCAGAATAGATAAAAAAGCAAATAGCTGCGCAACCTGGGACTAAGTGCTTGTCAGTACTCATGCTTTCCGTATCTTCGCACTTCGATGAAAAGTGCCTTCGATCAAATAGACTTAAGTAAGACCCCGCGACATGTTGCTGTTATCATGGACGGAAATGGACGTTGGGCTAAAACTCAGGGGAAAGATCGGATTTTCGGACACTTTAACGGAGTCGAATCTGTGCGAGAAACCATAAAGGCGGCTCGAAGAGCGCAAGTGGAATTTCTGACACTCTACGCATTTTCAACGGAAAATTGGAACCGCCCTAAAGAAGAGGTAGATGCCCTTATGGATTTGCTCGTGTCTACCATCATTAGTGAAGTGGCTGAACTCATGGAAAACGGTGTTCGATTATTAGCCATTGGAGATATTGAAGAACTACCGATGAAATGTCGCGATGAGCTGAAAGTTGCGATAGCCAAAACAGCTGACAATACCGACATTACTTTGGTGTTGGCCTTGAACTACAGCGCTCGTTGGGAAATGGTAAAAGCAGTTAGAGCAATCATTGCACAACAAATTCCTGAACAGAACGTTACGGCAGACGTGATTGCTCAAAACCTATCAACTGCAAATATTCCAGACCCTGAATTACTTATTCGCACCAGCGGTGAGCATCGGATTAGTAATTTTTTACTTTGGCAAATTGCCTATACGGAATTGCATTTCACGCCGATTATGTGGCCTGAATTCAGAGAAGAACATTTTTTTGAAGCTTTAGTCAGTTTCCAAGGCCGTGAACGTAGGTTCGGCATGACTTCCGAGCAAACAGAACTAACGAAATAGATTAAGTTGAGAAAGACGTCAAAATACACCCTCCCAATTACGCGAACATTTTTATTTGTTCTTGTGGTCATCGCGTCTTTATTCGTCACTCCGGATATTCATGCTCAGGTAGAATTGGGGTCAACCATTGACTATGCGGAACCGCGTAAAATGAAATTGGCTGGAATCACTGTAATGGGCGCAGAATATACCGACGCTCAAGCTATTCTACTTTTTTGCGGTTTGAAAGTAGGGCAAGAGATTATGATTCCTGGCGATGAAATTGCTGACGCACTTCGCAAGCTATGGAAAAATCAGTTGTTCTCTTCTATTGATATTCGTTTGGCGGAAGCCCGCGGAGACGATGCTTTTCTTGTTATCGTAGTGAAGGAACTTCCGAAATTAGGTGTGTTTAAATTCGATGGGATAAAGAAAGGTGATGCCGATAATCTTCGTGAAAAAATGAAGATTCGTTCAGGTAATATTGTGAACGAAAACTTAAAGGCAACAGCCACGAATATTATCAAAGATTTCTACATTGAAAAAGGATACTTCAATGCCAAGGTAGAAATCGTAGACAAGCCCTATCCTAATTTGCCGAATGCTGTTGAGCTCACCTTCGATATTGAAAGAGGCAATCGAATTAAAATTGAAGAAATCGAATGGGTTGGTGCCGATAAAATGGCAATTGCGACATTGAATCGCACCATGAAGAATACCAAGAAAGCTGCGATATATCACGTGTTCAAATCTTCGAAATTTTTGGAAGAGGAATACGAAGAAGATAAGGCGGCTATTGTAGCGCGATACAACAAAGATGGATTTCGCAATATG
>JBEIFO010000089.1:0-7476 GCA_040382375.1 Crocinitomicaceae bacterium | reverse complement strand
TGATGAAGAAATTCCGAAGGTTTCGCTTTAGCGGGAAAATGACTTCCTTTCCATTGCGGAACACCCCATACTGTGCCTCCTATGATAATTTCTAGATTGCCCGAACGTTCATTCGGTAGGAAGGAATAATCCTGAGTAGGAACGTCTAATGAAAAAGAAAGATGGTCGACGCTCTCTAACTTCCCGAATTTCACTCGACAATATTTCTAAATGGCGCTAGCATGGCAGCAGCCTGGCGCTCACGCTTAACATGTCCTATGGCATAAATGGGAGTCCAGATAAATCCATACAAACCGAATACACCTATGATTGAAGCTGTGGCCCACCAACGCGTAACAAAGAACTCATCTTTCCAAATGTAATTGTAGAAGGAAGTAATGATGTCCCCCTTTTGCGGATCATGCATTGGAATAAAGTTGAACATCATCGAAGTGAGTATAATCAAGGTAACAACAGCTGTTGAACCAATAGAGGCCGAGTAGTTCGGTTCACTTCCTGAACCTTTTGAAAAATTCCAATAACCAACCATGAAGTTATTCTTGTCACAAACAACAACCACTTCATCGTCCCACTGTGCATGATACAGTCCATCGCTAACTCGTGTAATCACCTCATCGTTCAACTTCACCCAACGCTGGGCACCTTTATCTTCTTGTCCATCTAAATGCGAAGTTCCGCTCTCGACAAGTTTTCCTTTTACTATTCTTAATTCGCGGTTTGGAAAAAGTTTTTTAAACATGATTTTTCGTGTTGTTATTGCGAAGATAATGGAATGGCCTCAAGCTCTACGCGACGTCCCTTTTCTCCGAGTTCATTAATTCCTATGACTTTGATTTTTATATTTTTTTCTGGAATTCCATTTGCCACAAGCCATTGCTTGGTGGCTTGAATTCTAGTATTTGCCAATTCCTTATTTCGCTTTGAACTTCCATCGGAACTTGCGAATCCGCTAACAGTGAATGTTGAATTGGTCTGATCTCTCAACCAATTTCGAAGATCTATTTTTTGAATTTCATTCAGAGCACTTTCATTCACAGGAAAGAAATATTTTTTTGTTGAAATACTTGTGCTGATTGACGCTTCAACCTTTGAAACATTCAATCTACTTCGATCTACTTCTTCCAACAAAGTCAAATTCGTGTAAACAAAATCGAGTAATTCAAATTGGAAATTTCCATTCGCGTCGAACTTAAACACGCGGATGATATTTCCGAATTCATCGATAAGCTCTGCCTTGTAGCCCTTCCCGCTTCCAGTTGCTTTTAAAAGTTCCCAATCTTTTTCAGAGATACTGACTTTGTATTTCGTTTCCAATGACAAACTGAAAAGGGCAGTTAATCCCTCCGTATTGGACTTTAATTCTGAACGTTCTCCACTTCCAACAGAAACAACAGACAGGCCAATGTTTGATAATACACGCGTTCCTTCCTTCAATCTAAATTGAACTTGCTTGTTTTTCTTAGGAAGAATATAGTGGTCGATTTGATGCTCGCGCGAAACATAAGCTTCATTTGCTGATACGAAAACAATTTTATAAGCGTCCTCTTTATCGTTGTTGAAGGGGGAAGGAAGTTTTTTTGAAACACGAAAAGCCTCTTTCTGCTCAGCTGAAAAAAGCAGCACGCCCACACTCAAATCTTGCAAATTCATTCTTGAAAAATACAGTGTGCCTTGAAACAGTGTTGCGCCTAATTCATTGTCGGAAGTATTTACACCTTGACCCAAATTGAAAACAGGCCCCCAACCTTTTTCCATTCGATAACATCCATACAAATCATGTCCGCCAAACCCGCCTGCTCGGTTACTCGAAAAAATTAGCAATTTCTCCACTGGATCGTAGGTGGGGTTCATATTATCAAAGCTGCCTTCACCAGTATTTCCGGCCATTTCAACAGGCAATCCAACACTTTTAGAAGTTAAAGTAGAATCCCAAAGAAAGATTTTATACGATTTAGAAAACGTACCGCGTACGTCTAAATCAGTCTGAAAAAACAATTCATTCTTACTGTCTCCAAAGCAAGAAATTCCTTCATCAAAATTCCAATCTTTCGGAAAGAATGTTTCTTCTCGCTCTGTGTAAAGATCAACCTTATGCAATCGATTGATTCGGGTAGTGTGCATGGTGCCCTGTCCATACGACTGTTTTAATCGAGCACTCACCACAAGTGCTGTTCCTTCTCTGAAATCGGTAACGACATCACCGTCGACGCTGATATCACCGTCTTCAGTATTGAAAACACAATTGACTTTTACCCATTCTTGCGAAAAAACAGGAGTGCAAAAAAAGAATAGAAGAAAAAGAATTATGCTTCTCTTTGTGCTTTCCATGCTTGATAGTGTTCGTCTAATTCTTGAAAATACACTTCACCAAACTTCGTTGTAATGGCATCTTTCAAAAATCTATATACTGGAACTTGCAATTTCGATCCGCATTCACACGCCGGAGCGCAGATGGGCCAGCGGTGGTAATTCAATCCAATATAATCGGCCAACTTCGTCAAACGGATAGGGTAAAGATGACACGAGATGGGTTTTCTGAATTTCGATTCGCCCGCCTTCCATGCGGTTTCTAGCGCACACAAGGCTGTACCATCTGCGCTGTAATGAACAAACGAACAAGCACCTTTCTCTGAAACTAACGTGGTAACAATGTCTCCGTCTTCGTCTACTTGATAAAGTCCTTCGCGTTCAATAGCGGCTATTCCTTCAGGAACCATGTACGGTTTTGCGCTTTCCCACTCTTGTTCCAAAATTGGAATTTCGTCTTCTCCAATAGGTGCTCCACTGTCCCCTTCCACACAACAAACTCCTTTGCACGCCGAAAGATCACATACAAAATGCTCTTCGAATAAATCTTCGCTTACAAGGGTGTTTTGAATAATAATCATTTATTGCTCTTACGCTCCTTTACGTGGTGCAAACGAACGTTCAACAACTCCACCGTTAGAGCAAAAGCAAAGGCAACATAAGAGTACATCTTCACATTAACGTATTCAGGAATGTGAATGAGATGAGCGCTTTCGCAAGCCTCTGCAACCAAATTCAATCCAATAACAACTAAGAACACCAACGCCAACATTTTCAAAGTTGGATACTTTTCAATGAATGCGCTAACGTAAGGGGCAAAAGCCAACATGACGAACATGGCAATGATTACAGCAACTACCATGATCGGAACATGATCCACTAATCCAACTGCTGTAATGATTGAATCGAATGAAAAAACAATGTCGATGATTGTAATTTGAATGATTGCCTGAAACAAGTTGATCTTTCTAGACTTCTCAGACTCTTCATTGTCTGCGATTAAGAATTTATGTCGAATTTCATTGAAGGTCTTGATGATTAAAAACATTCCTCCCGCCATTAAAACCAATCCTCTTCCTGAAATAGGATAACCTCCTAACGTGAAAAACGGCTTTTGTAAATGCGCCAAATATGAAAGGGTGAACAACAAACCAATTCGGAAAATTAGAGCGAATGATAGCCCTAATCTACGAGCTTTAGTTTGGTCTGACTTCGATGATAAAAAACCTGTTACAATGGCAATGAAAATGATGTTGTCTATACCCAAGACAATCTCCATTATTATCAATGTCAAAAGGTCTATCCAACCTTGCACGGTCGTAAATGCAGAGAAAAATGATTCCATATTACAAATGTAAGGTTTTGAATACGAAAAGTGCTGCCCAAGAGCGCACGATATTCACTTTGAAATTTTAATACTTATTGTTGGATTTGTATTTCAAATTGAAAAACTTCCGCCAATTCTTGAAGCAGAATTCGTTTCACCTCTTCCATGTCCATTTCACGACCCAATTCCTTGGACAAGCTGGTGACTGTTTTATCGGTAATTCCACACGGTACGATGTAGTTGAAATAATTCAAATCTGTGTTCACGTTGAAGGCGAATCCGTGCATGGTTAACCAACGGCTGCACTTCACGCCGAGCGCGGCAATTTTTCGCGATTTCTTTGGATCATCGATATCGAGCCAAACACCAGTCAACCCATCAATTCTTCCACCCACAAGTCCGTAATGCGCAATGGTGCGAATGATGGCCTCTTCGAGGTAACGCATGTACTTGTGAATGTCTGTGAAGAAATGCTCGAGGTCTAAAAGCGGATAGCCAACTATTTGTCCGGGACCGTGGTAGGTGATGTCTCCGCCTCTGTTGATAGGATAATACGTTGCGCCAATCTCTTTCAATTTCTCTTCTGAAACGAGTAAGTGAAAGATGTCTCCGCTTTTTCCTAGTGTGTATACATGTGGATGCTCAACGAAGAGAAGAACATCTTCTGTTCCCTCTCCGTCTGCTTTTCCTTCTGATCTGTTTTGAAGTTTTCGTTGAACATTTCGTTCAAACAACTCTTCCTGAAAATCCCATGTTTCCTTGTAAGGCGCAAGACCTAAATCTCTGAAGGAAACAACGGGTTTACTCATATTTTCGAAAGCTCGTTTTTCAAGAAAATAATTGCTGGAATAGCTGTAGCGTCTTCGTTACGCAATTCTGCAAGATCAATCGTTAACCAATCACCTAAGTGAATTAAGTAGTAAGCTCTTTCAAGTCTGCTTGAACCTTTCGCGTGAATTTCAATAATCGTATCACACTTTTCACCCATTAATTTCTTACAGATGTCCATGCGAATTTGTGAACGCTTGTGATCGTCTTCTGTGCGAAGCATCAACACCGCAACGCGGTTGTCTCCGCCTGTCCAACCCACCAATTCATTGTGGTTCATCTCTGGGAAAACGTGGTGCCAGCAAAGCATTTTCGAGTTCTCGTTGATCTGTTGTCTCCAACGAATAGCAACGCCTTCGTAGCTCGCTTCGCTGTATAATACTGGAATGCGAGAAACAATTTTCTCTGCTATTGATTTTGTCTCTGTGCGAATGTTCGCTATTTCAGCATGAATCAAATCGATGGAATTGCTGATTTCCGCTTCGAAATTTCCGTTGTAAATTCCGTAAGCTTTCAAGGTGAATAACACTTGAACAGAGCTATATACGAACATACTTCTTGGAGGTTGTCCACCCGGAATAATAATGCAGTTATATCCGTCAGCTGCCGCTGCTGCTGCAATTCTACCACCACTGGTGATGCAAGAAATGGTTGCGCCTTTCGCTTTTGCTTCGTTGTATGCTGCAACTGTTTCTTCTGTTTCGCCGCTGTAGCTAGAAATAATAACCAATGTCTTCGGACCTACGAATGCAGGAAGAACGTAGTCGTTCGTGCAAATAATAGGCAGGCAGCAATCGTCTGCTACCAATTGAGAAACAATCTTTCCGCCGATACCTGAACCTCCTAAACCAGAGATCACAATGTTCTCAAATTGTTTGTCGGTGTTTGTGAACGTTGCACTTTGACCAATTGCCAAGGCTTCTTTCAAATGTGTTGGAAAAGCTTCTACTAATGATTTCATATTAAAAAATTTAAGATGCGAATGTACAATTCAATTGGGTTATTTCCTTCTTAGAACACCCTTCTCTTCGCAAAGTTTAGCCAAAGGAGCAAAATAAAACATTGCGGTTCCCTTTTTATCGGCTATGCTTAACAAATCGTGCTCGCCGTCTGACCAATTGATGAGGTGCATCATGTTGTGCACCATTTGTCGCTGGTCTGTGTTCGGCATGTTCGAACTCGGATACAATCCGCGCTTACCCAATTGCGGTTCGCCGAATTGAACCACCGCTTCGTAAGTTTCGTTAATTTCCAGAGCCAACACCATTTGGAATAAAATTTCTACTCCTTCTTCCATAGCTGGAAGAGAAATGAAATCGCGATTGTCTAGCGACGTGTGATATTGCGCGTATCGCTGATAAGGCGTGCGCATGAAAGATCCTATTGGAAGATTATATCCGGGAGAACAGAACTGACGCTCGTCGCTTCCGCCCACAGAAAATTCCAAATCGTTCCATTCAAGTGGAAGTTGATTCAAGATGTGTTTACTCACGCGATCAACGAGTGCATTTCCTTTTCGAGAATTCTTGTAATGAATTTTCCCAGCATCGCCACAGCATGTTAATACCCATCCCGCTTCAAGCTTTTCTTTCAATGCACTTCCGTTCTTCGACAAGTAGGCAATTGATCCAATGGTCTCGGGCGCAAGAACAAATCTGTAGGTATATTTTCTTTGTGGAAGAGCAGCGAGCTTCTCATACAGCATGGCCAAAACTAAAGGTCCGCTGAGTTCGTTGTTCGCCATGCTTGGATGACACAAATAAGAATAAAAAAGAATTTCTTTTTCTGAATCGCCTTTCAAAATTGCTTCTCCGTAAGTGAGACTTCCTTCGGATAATTCTGATTGAATAACCACGCGATACATTCCTTCTTTCGGAAGTGAATTCCATTCGTTGTGCGAAAGGCAGAATCCCCACTTCTCTTCGTAATACGAAGTCACATAAGGAATGGCTGTTGGCTGTTCTGGAAGTGTGAAAATGTGTTTCGAAAGTTCTTCGTGAGTGACTTCCATATCCACAGGAGTTGAATAGTTCAACACGTGCAAATTATTCAATTTGAAATCCGCTACTTTCCTTCCATCTGGAGTAAGAACGAATGCATCTTGAATGTTCCATTCTTTCGGAATTTCCCAGTCGTGAACTTGCGTTCCAGTAGGAACTTCTGTTAATTCAAACGGAACAATTTCTTGCAGAATACGAAACGATTCGCGCAATCCGTTTCCAGTGATGCTTCGGCAAATGGGCCAAAGTCTTTCAAAATATGTTGCTAGTTTTTCCTGCATATCACCAAACGGTCCAACCGCCTTCAACCTTCATGTTATCTCCGGTAACATACGAGGAAGCATCGCTGAGTAAATAAATGAGCGCGCTTGCCACTTCGTGATTGTAACTCAATCTTTCCATGGGAGAGAAGCGCGCGAAATTTTCTTCGAATTGCACTTCGTGATTGTTCCACACGCCGTGTGGAGTAATCATGTTTACACGCACTTTCTTCGTAGCCCAATAAGAAGCCAAGTATCTGGAAAGTGCGTCAATACCGCCTTTCGAGGCGCTATAGGCGGCGGGACAACCCAAGGATGTTCCTTTGTATAAATTCTGATTCGGAGCAACGACGCTGTATGTGGAAGGAATATTCACAACGCTACCGCCGCCATTCTCTGCCATGTGGCAGCCAATAATTTGACACATTAAAAACGTGCCTTTCAAATTCACATCTACAACAGTGTCCCAATTTTCATCGGACACACTCTCGAAGGGTTCGAATTTTAAATGCGTTTTATTCTGGTGCGCGTTCACCAATCCGTCTATTCTTCCGAAGGTAGAAAGAATACTTTCTTTCAACGCTTCAACGGAAGCTCTATTGGCTACATCGAGAACAAATCCCAAGGCCTTTGTATTGTTGCGTGCAGCAAGCTCACTCGCAAATTGAACCGGATTCGCTAATTCAATATCAGCTGCAACAACAACTCCTCCGAATTGCGCAACGGCTTCGCAGAAGGCTCTTCCAACCAATCC
>JBEIFO010000088.1:0-7502 GCA_040382375.1 Crocinitomicaceae bacterium | reverse complement strand
TTCTTCTTCGGTATTTTCACTGAGCTTGTAGAAGAAAGCCGAATGATTGGCAGATTCATCCCAGGTGGCTTCATAAAGGGCGGTGGAATAGAAAGCGCTGTTATCTCTGTTATTGCAGGATATTTAATCATTGTTCTTTCACGAGCAGCGGCAGAAATGCTTCGCGCGATTGTTTCTATTGCGAACAACACTAGAAAATAATACAATGTTATTTTGAAAGAGAAGGGAACCGAAAGGTTCCCTTTTTTTATTAGCCAATCGCTAAAAAAATCACGGCGCCATTCGTCCAATAGACCAATTTCCTTCAATCAAAGAATAAGTCAAACGATCGTGCAAACGGTTTGGTCTTCCCTGCCAAAATTCAAAATACTTCGGACGAATAAGATAACCTCCCCAATTTGAAGGACGCGGAACCGGATGTCCTTCGAACTTGTCTGTGAATTCTCGAAAGCGTTCGTTCAAAACTTCGCGTGATTCGATGCTTGAACTCTGCGGTGAAACCCATGCTCCTATTTGACTTTCACGCGGACGCGAATTGAAATAAGCATCGCTTTCTGTGTCTGTCAGCTTTTGCAATTCCCCTTCAACCCGAACTTGACGCTCAACCGTTGGCCAGAAAAAATTCAAAGCGACTTTGTTGTTTTGTTCTAGCTCTATTCCTTTGTTGGAAGTGTAATTCGTGTAGAATTTCAATCCGTCTTCATTCACACCGCGAAGCAAAACAACACGCGAATGCGGCTGTCCGGAAGCATCAACGCTACTAACAACCATGGCATTGAAATCATGCAACTCCTCTACTTCACTCAACCAAAACTCGAGCATTTCATGCGGAGTGGCTTTCAAATCTTCAACTTCAAGACTATGTTTTTCATAGCTCTTTCTGTGGTGTACAATGTTACTCATAATTGCAAATGGCTTTTGCGTAATTGGTCCAACTCATGTTCTCTGTTGCCTTCGCAACGTTCTCTCTGTCTATAGGCGATTCTAAAAAGCGAAGCATTTGATTTTTCATGCTTTGAATATCTTCTGCTTCGGCCAAATAGCCGTTGAATCCATCTACTATTGTTTCTGGAAAATGTCCAACTTTAGTCGCCAAAATGGGCATCTTGAAATTGTAACTCAACGACTCAATTCCGCTTGGAGTGGCTGTTCTGTAGAACAACACTGCCACATCGGACACTTGAAAAAACTTCGGCAATTCTTCATTCGAAATGAATCGATTGAAGACAACGCATTTGTCTTCTATTCCCAGTTTCTCAATCCATTCCAACGGATTGTCTTCACGCTCGTCGTCTGATTTGCGAAGCACAATTTTCTTCGCCCAGCCGAATAGCATTTGCTTCACCTTAGTACTCCACTTCGAATCGTCGAGCGTTTTCCAAAACGATTCGCCACAAATTAAAAACGACACATCGTCTCTTTCCTTACACAATTCAGCGAACGCTTGAATGGCCATATCTAGTCCTTTGTACTTCCGAATGAATCCGAAGTACAAAAAGACATGCTTCTTCAAACCCAACTTCGCTTTCTCTTCTTCCAAATTGAAATTCGGAATGGGTTTGTACAAATCGTAAATCGGATGATACAATTTCGCGACTTGCGTAACTGAATTATTCGTGATGTCCAGTGTATCTACCAAACCGAATGAACGTTCGGGAAAGACCATCTTCAATTCTTCAAACGTATGCAACGCGTGCACCACAAAAGACGAAGCGTGCTTCAAGGCATACTTAGTCAAAAACCTATCTATTGAGCTGTGCTCCTTTTGAATAACAAAGTGAATATCGAACACCACATGAATGCCCGCCTTGCGCAAGCGCTTCGCAATGAAAGCCATGGGCAATCCCTGCAAGGCAATGCTCCATTGAAAAGTGACCATTTCAGGTTTTAGCGAAATGATGTACTTCGCTGTTTCTATCCAACTAAACGGATTGTTGTAATTCGTTAAGTAAGTCACCTTTACCCGACTTCCTTCCAACAAATCTGTTGTGCTGCTTTTGTCTACGAATTCTCTGGGAATGATAGCCGGATACTGTTGCGTCCAACTAACAATATGCACATTGTTTCGCTCTTCCTTGTCCAATGCCAACGCCAACGAAGTGTTGTAGTTCTGCATACCGCCTTTGAAGCGCGGACCGGGACCGAAGCAAACAATGGTTCTGTTTTTCATTTACTGCTGTGCTGCCAATTTTTTAACTGCGGCATCGTACACGCGTTTCATTCCTTCTTCAATGGAAATCTTCGCTGTCCATCCCAACTTCTCTTGAACGAAGGTCATGTCGCAATAGCGAGAATGCACGCCCACCGGCTTATCTAACAAAGGTTTTATGGTCGGCTCATAGCCTGCATAACCGCAGAACACGCGAATAATTTCATTGAAGGAAGTGAGTTTCCCCATTCCAATATTAATGGCTGTTCCGTCGTGAATGTGATCCATGGCCAACAAGATGCAATCGATGACATCGTCGATGTGTACGAAGTCTCTTCCTTGATTTCCACTTCCCCAAACTTCAAACGGATCTTCTTTCTTCGCTGCGCGCGCCGCAATGGCTGGAACAGGATACGTTAAGTCTTGGTCTTCACCGTATCCGCTAAACGGACGAATGCAAGTCACCTTCAAACCGTAATGTGAAGCTGCGATTTTCGCAAGAAACTCTCCAGTTAATTTACTCCATCCGTAAGTCATATCGGGCTCGCCCATTCTCTTGAAGTCGATGTCCGATTCTTTCAGAGCAATGGCTCCGTCTATCGTTTGCAGATCGATTGGATAAGCAGCTGAAGAACTTGGGTACATGAGTCTTTCCGGCTTATAGCGACAAGCCCAGTAGAACATTTCTGCATCAATAGCAAGGTCTAATGCCACGGCCATTGGATCTCCATCGATCTTTGTTCTTCCACCTACAATAGCTGCGAAATGGAAGACATCGTTGATTCGATTGATTTCAAACTGAAAATTAGTTTCGAAGTATTTCTCGTCTTCAGAGAATGCGCGCATCACCTTCAACGCATCGGCATGAATGAATAACAATCTTCCGTTGTAAACTGCGAAGCCTTCGCCGTAGTTCGTTTTCGTGGCATTGAGCCAAGTGTCGGGGTGTGTTCCAACCGATAAATCATCGATGAAAATTAACTGCGCCTCGGTGGTGTTGAAGAGTCTCTTCACCATGTTTCTTCCCACAAAACCACAACCTCCGGTAATTAAATGCGTAACCTTATTCATGCTGTAAAAATACATCAATCATTCCAAGTGCGGCACTTTCCGATTAACTTCGCAACAAGAGAAAAATCAGATGCAAAAACTTCAAAATTTCGCCTTAGGGCAATGGGTTTCAGGAAGCGGAACCGGCACCGAATTGTTCGATGCTGTGAACGGAGAATTGGTTACGGTTGCGGATAGCACTGGCTTGGACTTCGGCGCTATGCTGAATTACGGTCGCGAGACGGGCGGTCCAGCGCTTCGCAAGATGACCTTCCAAGAACGCGGAAGAATGTTGAAGGCATTGGCCCTGTATTTAACCGAGCGCAAAGCCGCGTATTACGCCGTGAGCGTGAAGACCGGGGCTACGAAGATTGACTCTTGGATTGACATTGACGGTGGAATCGGAAACCTCTTTGCTTATGCTTCTTTGCGCAAGCAGTTCCCAGATTCTTCGTTTTATGTAGACGGAGAATTAGCGAAGCTTTCGAAAGAAGGCACCTTCATTGGTCACCACATAATGGTTCCGAAGGAAGGCGTTGCGCTTCACATTAACGCATTCAATTTCCCGGTATGGGGAATGTTGGAAAAGATAGCTGTGAATTTATTGGCGGGTGTTCCTGCGGTGGTGAAACCTGCGACACTTACTTCTTATGTAACAGAAGTGGTTGTTCGCGATATTCACGCTTCAGGAATTCTTCCGGAAGGCGCCTTGCAATTGATCTGCGGAAGTGCCAACGGCATTTTCGATCATTTGGAAATGCAAGATGTAGTAACCTTTACAGGTTCTGCCTCTACTGGAAAAATGTTGAAGTCACATCCTCGTCTTGTAGATCAAGCCATTCCATTCACCATGGAAGCCGACTCGCTGAACGCCGCTATTCTCGGACTAGACGCAGCACCAGGCACAGAAGAGTTTGATTTGTTTGTGAAGGAAGTTCGCAAAGAAATTACGGTGAAGTGCGGACAAAAATGTACCGCAGTAAGAAGAATTTTAGTTCCTGAAAAATATTTGTCAGACGTTCAAGAAGCGCTTGTGAAAGCACTTGGACAGACTGCTATTGGTGATCCGCGCAACGAAAAAGTTCGCATGGGATCGTTGGCTGGAAAGGCACAACGCGAAGACGTGCTTACTGCGTTGAACGAGTTGAAAAAAGAAAGTGAAGTTGTATTCGGAAACGATGCGCTCAACCTTATTGAAGCTGAAGATTCGAAAGGTGCATTCATGTCGCCAACGTTATTGGTGAACGACAAGCCTTTCGAAAAATTAAGCTCACATAACATTGAAGCTTTCGGACCTATATCTACCCTTATGCCTTATAGCACAACGGAAGAAGCGGTTGCTCTTTCAAAATTAGGAAAAGGAAGTTTGGTGTGCAGTATCACTACAAACGACACGAACATTGCTCGCGATTTCGTGTTGAACGCAGCATCGCATCACGGAAGAATTTTGGTGTTGAACAGAGCTAGCGCGAAAGAAAGCACCGGTCACGGAAGTCCAATGCCTATGCTTGTTCACGGCGGACCGGGTCGTGCTGGAGGTGGAGAAGAAATGGGTGGAAAACGTGGTGTTATGCATTACTTGCAACGCACGGCAATTCAAGGATCACCAACTATGTTGACTGCCATCACAGGAGTGTACCAGCAAGGCGGAGAACAAGCTGAAGCGCAACCGCACTTGTTCCGTCAGCATTTCGAGGACCTTATTGTTGGAGACACAGTCTTCACGCACAAGCACACTGTATCTGAAGCCGACATTGTGAACTTCGCGAATGTGAGTGGGGATAATTTCTACGCGCACATGGACGCTACCTCTTTGGAAGGAACCATTTTCGAGCGCAGAGTAGCTCACGGATATTTCGTTTTATCGAAAGCAGCAGGATTGTTTGTTGACCCGAAGAAAGGTCCAGTCTTGTTGAATTACGGAATAGACGAAGCGCGCTTTACGAAACCTGTTTATCCGGGCATGACCATCGCGGTTCGTTTCACTGTGAAGGAAAAAATTGCACAAGAGAAACGCAGCGAAGACGATATTCCAAAAGGAATTGTGAAGTTCTTGGTTGACGTTTACGACGAAACCGGCGAGACGGTGGCGTTAGCGACGATCTTAACCATGGTTAAAAAACGCAACGAAGAATAAGTGCGCAAACTTCTTTCGTTACTTTTTATACTGGCGGCTTTTCAAGTGTCTGCTCAGTCCGACACGTGCTTCGACCCGAATTCAAAAGCGTATTATCGCTGCGAACGAAATATTGAACGTATTTGTGCTGACTATTTAATTGACGACCTTATTGAACTCGAAGAAACTCTTCTAGCTGTTCACCCAGATCCCTATGCCTACTGTGGAAAGGAGGCATTCGATGAAGCGTATAAAAAAGCATCTGAGTTCTATTCGGAAGACAGAACCATGATAGAGCATGCACAAAATCTAAATCGATTTATAGGTGTGGTTCAAGATTCACATTTGCAGACCCACGTGTTTCGTTTGATGTTCGAATCATGCGGATACGACTCGGGTTTTTTGCCTTTGTTCATTCAACCCATTGGAGGAAAATTTTATGTTGAAAAAGATTACATCAACGGACCTCCTGTTGGAAGTGAAATTATTTCAATCGGAAAACTATCGATGAAGGAATTGCATGCGCTAGCAAAAGAATGGAGTAAAGATGAAGGACAGGCCATGAACGCTAGCAATGAATCAGCACCATACTATTACACGCCTTCACAGTTCTTCGCCAATCCATCACAATACGCAGGGGATCTTGAAACAATCGTATTTCAGACTGATGGAAAATTAGACAGTACAATTGTGCAACTTGTAAGTCTGAAAGAACTTCAAAAAATCAGAAGAGCCCATTTCAACCAGAATAAAAAAAATATTGAAGCTACTTTTTATTTGAATGAAGGAAAAGCTATAATAAAAGTTCACTCTTTCTCTTCTCGACCTTTCCAGAACGATGCGAAAAAAATAAGAAAATTCTTTCAGGCAGCACGAGAATTGGGAATTCAAGACATTTCCATTGATGTGCGCGACAATCCGGGAGGTTCAAGTGCAATGGTTGAATACCTATGTTCATTCTTAATGCCCAATGGATTGAATACACCGAGTAATATCATATGGAAAGCGAGTGACTATTCGTATCAAGTCATTTCAAATTTCAGACTCAAGCATTTTCCAAAATTCACAGAGAATCGCTTCAAGCGAAATGAAGACATGTATCAATATTATCTTCTTAGTCAAACACCTTTAGAAAAATTAGACACCGCCTTTTTCAGCATACCTCAGCGTCAACGAAGAGAGCATGTGTACAATGGAACGCTTGCGATTCTTATGAATGGAAATACGGTATCCGCTGCTTGCGATTTCGCGCAATTGCTGCAAAGCAATCACAGAGCAGTTCTTATTGGCACACCGTGCAACGCCACTGCAAATGGAACCTGGGGCAACGCCACCACTGTTCAACTTTCTGAATCTGGAATTTCTTATTCCATCCCTACCATTCGCTACAATTATAACAACACGTTCAGTTATTCACGAACGCCTATACTTCCAAATATTCCTTTGGAACAAACCTTAGAAGATTTGAAATCTGGAAAAGATACTTTTCTAGAGTATTTCCTAAAGAATTAAATTGAAGCGAGCTGCACTTTGTATTTGTCGCAGAATGCCGACCAGTCCCAAATAAAGTTGCGCATAACCTCGTCCAAACTTTTCAAGAAGATCGGATTCGGTGTATTCATGTTTCTGAAATACTCGTCTTGGTATTGATTCAATTCGTATTTGAAGAAGAACGCTTTCGACATGCTGTATAAAACATTCTTCGAAGGGAAATTCACATGAGCCATGAATTTCTTGTAATCGTTCAATTTGGTTTGAAAGGCAATTGGGGATAAATCGAAAATTGGTGCAAGTTGATCAACACAGTGTTGTACGATTAAATCGCCTTCACCGTCGCGGAAGTGCTCATTCAGATAATTGAAATTTCCAACAACAGCAATCATTAAGAATTTCCCATATTCCTCGTCACTAATTTTTGGAGTACGAACAAACTCGGGTGTATCGCGAATAAATCCTGCAACTTCCGGGAATCCACCTTCAACAGAATCTAACAACGTGTTCACGAACATAGCTGCTGCGCGCTCTGCTGAGATCTTCTTTTTTCCAAATAATGTAATCATATGCCTTAACGATTTATTAATCTTTCGATTTCATCAAAAATAAACGGCATACGAAGCCTTGCGACGAAAGTGAAATTCACACATATCAACAGAGTTATTCACCAAAACCGCGGAGCGGATGACGGCG
>JBEIFO010000087.1:0-7568 GCA_040382375.1 Crocinitomicaceae bacterium | reverse complement strand
GGAACGCTAGCAGCGTTGGCCTATGACTATCACAGCAATGTGATTTCGGCCATGGCGCTTCCTTTTTTCTTTCTCATGGTGAATCGAAAGGCATGGCTGAAAGCCTTTGCCTTAATCGTATTCATGTGTTTAGGGAAAGAAAACGTTTCGCTGTTTTTGTTCTTTGTTTCGTTAGGATTATTCTGGAAATATTTCAAGTCGAAAGAAAGTCGGAAGTACATTCTTCTATTCGCTGGATTCAGTGTCATTTATTTCTTGTTTATGGTGAAGTGGGTTATGCCTACAATAGCCGGAGAAGAAGATTTTGTTCACTTCGGAAAGTACCCTGTTTTAGGCGGAGATATGACGGCTGCTATCAAGTTCATTATCATGCATCCGCTTGAATTCATTCGCTTGCTTTTCGTGAATCACATGCCCGAAGATCCCACTTTCAATAACGAAAAAGTCTTTTTCTATTTGGTGTTATTCGTTGCGGGTGGTTGGGCTCTTTTCGTTCGTCCGTGGTATTTCGTAATGATACTTCCAATTATTATTCAAAAGGAATTAACCAACCAACCCAGCACGTGGGGATGTGTTTATCAATACAGCATTGAGTTTGCTCCGGTTGTGGTTATTGCCGTTATGGAAGTTGTTTCAAGGTGGAAATTCAATGCGAATCGGATAGGAGCAGTGCTTTTGTTTTTTACACTTTCGAGCACCGTTTACGGATTGGTAGAACGTTCAAAAGCTTGGGAAAAAGAACGTTTTATTTTCTGGCAGAAACCACATTTCAAAGCGCATTACGATTTGTCTGATGTGAAAGTTCTTATGGAAAAGATTCCCGCCGATGCTGCCGTTATGGCCAACTCGGCTTATGTTGGTCAGTTGGCTTATCGCGATAAATGTTACACACTTCCATTCGTGAAAGACGCGGAATTCATACTTATCAGTTCAACGGAATCTACCTATCCTTTGAGTGTTGAGAAGACGAATGAATTCATTCAAGAGTTACAAGTTGATAGTACTTGGAGTTTAAATGAACAACGCGGACACGTTTATTTGTTTCAACGCAAGCCGTAGTTCCAATACAACGGGGTAGTCGGATTCTCAGGAGATTGAATGGTCTTTTCCATCCACAACACATCGTGCCATTCATTCAATTTGAATCCAACATTTTTGTAAGTTGCAAATTTCTCAAAGGCCATTTTGTGATGAAATCCAACGCTGGCTTCGTTCGGAAGCGCAATTACGGCGAAGGCTTTGCAAATGTGAATGCGTTTTAATTCTGAAAACAGTTCGGCGTAGAGCTTCGTAGCTACGCCAGATTTTTTATTTTCATCTTCAACATAAATCGAAACTTCAACATTCCATTGATAAGCCAAACGATCGCGATAAGCGGAAGCGTATGCGTATCCCAGGAGCACTCCGTTTTCTTCAGCAACGAGATATGGGAATCGCTTGGAAATAGAGTCTATTCGATTTGAAAATTCTTCTGTCGAGGGTGCTTCTAATTCGAAGGATACGGCAGAGCCAACAACGTGCTTCGAATAGAGACTTAAGCAAAAGTCTACATCAGAAATTTTAACCGGACGAATGCTTATACTCATCTGCGAATCACACGTTCAAGTGTTCTTCCTTTCGAGGAATTTATTTCAATGAAATAGGTTCCGCGCGTTTCTGGCAATTGAATGCGAGCAACAACGCTTCCGATTTTTCTTCGTTCAATAAATTTTCCGTCCAAAGTATAGATGGCTATTTCATCGACCATTGTTCCATTTGCAGTTAGGTTCACCCATCCGTCTGTTGTTGGATTCGGGAAGAGTAAGAATGTAGGAATTCGTATTTCTTCAACGCCAATAATTGTGCTCATGAGAGTTTGCGCTCCCACTTGAATAGCGTCTGCGCCTTCCGCGTCGTACATGCTGCGGAATGAGTTAATGGATTCGTTATCGAAAGCAAACATTTCATCTAAATATCTTGGAGGAACTGTCTGATACATCAAACGCGCTGTCACGTGAAGGTTTCCGGAAAAGCCGTTCAATGGAATGTGTAGGCGCATTTCGTCAGATCCGCTGCCCTCAGTTCCGTCTGGGAAGTGATTGAAGTTCGGATCGTAAAGCGCCTCGCCAACAATCATGGTGGTGTCATAGGCCGAATGATTGACAGAAAATCCAAGAGGGGTTAGACGATTGTCTTTAATCATCGTAGCTGCGCGTTCTAGCACTTGCGTGCGGTTTCCGTTTACATCTCCCATAACCATTTCATAGATCTGAACTTGGTCTTCTGCAGTGATAATGTCGTAGTGTGGCTCCCACGTATTGTCTTCGCCAACGATACGGTATTGATTATCCATTTTTCCCGAATGGAAAACTTCATTGCCGGCATCATCTACCGCAATAATTTCTACGTATGCTCTGCGTGAAGGGTATCCACTTGGGAATTTGTGTCCAGCAAGATTCGTTAATTTCAAATTGTACTTAGCAGTATCATTTTCGATACCTGTTTCTGTAAGAACTACAGTGGCTGTTTCGTGTTCGATCTGATAAGTGCTGCGTTCAATGACTGTATTAAAATGCTGTTCGGTCGCAGTTACTCCCAAAGTAGAAGCATTGTTTTTCATCAAGTTCAGCATGAAGGTATTTCCGCCCACCAACCAGTGTTGTCCATAAGGTTGACGTTGCGGAAGGAAGAGGTATCCTGATGCAATGACAACTCCTTCACCCACATCAGGCATGTGACAGCCTTGACATTCTTTTTGAATACCTGGAGTGTCGTTGTAGGAAGAATTCAACCACTCGTGGTAGGTGGCCTGTTCAATGAAATCCCCACCGGTGAAGTTTCCATCTAAGTCAGCTGTGTGTGTTGAAAGAGAGTGACATCCTGCGCACATTTCAGATTGACGCACTTTCGCATGTCCAAGCGGACGATAACCCACGAAACTCTGCATCATGGCTTCGAATATGGGAACTGTTTGTTCTTCGGTAATATACGGACCGTAGATGGTGTCTTTGTGGAAGAATAATTCTCCACTGAAGTGTTTTCCCACTCCTTGAGGCCCGTCCATTTTTTGTTGATGACAAGCACCGCAATTCACCCCATCGCGAGCAAGAGAATCTAAAGCGAGCTCTTCGAGGGTGTAATTAGGATTATTTTCTTGTAGAAGATTTGTGAATCGTCCAACGGGTGCGTGACAAGAAGTACATTTATTAATGAGTTCCTGCGCGTGTGCTGGATTTACTAAAATTTCGTGATTCACTTTCGCTTTCCAAAATGGATCTTTCGCTGAGTTGGCCATCATAGATCCGCGCCAGTTGGTGGCAGGGCTAACATCTGCTCCTTCACCATTGATGTTCGCAAAGTCTACAGGATCATCTCCATGACAACCGCCGCATCTACCGGAACCTGTGAAGAATCCATTGTCTCCAACAGGAAGGTTGGTTTGCGTCAAAAGCTTCAGCATTTCCATGCTTCCATGATGAGCTTTTTTAGGCTTCTCATCTGACCATGAAATGTTGAACAACGAAACAACAGTTAACAGCACGAGTAGTGCTGTAATGGATTTATTTTTCGCGCAGAGTGTTGGGATTCTCGACATACTTTTTTTCTGTAGGCGAAAGATACATTTCAATACCGTTAAGCAAAAAATAATAATTGAAAGAATATTGGAAAATCTGCGATTAATCAGGAAAAGACAATCTCATTTATCGGAGGTTCACTGAAATTGTCGTTGATGGCCTTGAGTAAATCTGTGCGCGATTGAAACAACTCGGCTCGCAAAGGAGCAGATTCGAAATGCAAATGAAGTTGGTTGCCCTTGATGGTAATTTGCTTGGTCTTTTTATACAAAATAGGTCCCACGGCCTTTTCATAAGCTTCAATAATTTGAAGCTCGTTTAATTTACGTTGAAGTGGCGACCGTTTTACCCACTCGCCAATGGCGTCTTTCAGAGAAAATTCATTGCGAGTGCTCATGGTTGTTGTGTTTCTGCGGGTAATGTAAAGTTGTTTTGAAGGGAAATGGTTTGAAAATCCATTTCCAACTCAGCAAGTAGCTTGGGTGTCTTTTCTATGTCGGTGTCCGAAAGGAAAATTTGAGATTGGGTGTTTTTGTTCAACCAACTCAATAATGATTGAAGTCTATTGTCGTCGAGCTTCTCAGAAATGTCGTCGAGTATCAATAAAGGAGATTTATTCAAAATTCCTTTCGTGTATTCCAACTGCGCAAGTTTTAGCGCCAAAAGAAATGTCTTTTGTTGTCCTTGAGATGCGAATTTCTTCAACATTTTTCCTTGCAATTCGAAAACGATATCGTCTTTGTGTATTCCTTTCGTCGTGCGCTCTGCGTATATGTCACGCTCTAAACTTCCTTCCAACAGAGATAAATAATTTTCTTCGTTTATTTCTGATTCGTAGCGTAACACAGGACGTTCTTCTGCTTGTGAAATTTCGTTGTAAATAGATTCGAAAACCGGTGCGAAACTTTCGAAGAAGCTCTTTCGAGCAAGGAAAATCTGTGTTCCGCTAAAATTAAGCTGTTCGTTGTAGATTGAAATAATTTCAGCGAGTTCCGATTTTCCGTATCTGCTGTTTTTTAATACGGCATTTCTTTGGTCGAGCGTGTGGTTGAATTGAATAAGAAGGCGCAGATATTCCGAGGAAGTTTGTGACAGGGTTTGGTCGAGCCATCTGCGTCGAACATCGTTTGCCTCTCGAATTAAGTCAATGTCGTTCGGTGTTACCATAACCAAAGGAAGCACCCCAATGTGTTCAGACAAACGGTCGTAGGCTTTCCCGTTTTTACTCACTTGCTTCTTTTTATCGCGGAAAAGAGCATAGGAAATTTTTATAGGTTCACCTTCCATTTCATATTCACCATTCGCAGCACCCTGGTCTTTTTCATCTTGGATGGAAAAGCTATCGGTGTGTGAAAAGTAGCTTTTGCAGAAGCTCAGACTGTAGATGGCATCGAGAATATTGGTTTTTCCAATCCCGTTTTTTCCCAACAAACAGTTCACTCGCGGACCGAAATGGGCCTCGAATTCATCGTAGTTTTTAAACTGAAACAGCTGGAGTTTATGTAGGGTAATTCTTGACATGTAATTAGAAGTGTCAAAATTATTCGGAATTTAGTATATTCGCACCTCAATTTACGCACATGTCAAATAAAAATAACGTAGATCAAGAAGTTGGTCAAAATGAAGCAAATGCTTCGAATACAACTTCGAATTTTTTCGAAAATTACAGAAAGCCATTAATGGCTTTGGGGATTGCTTTAGTTGTGGGCGTAGGCGGATACTTCGCATACGATTACATGTTGGCAAAGCCTCGTGAGCAAGAAGCAGCGAATGCGTTGTGGAAGGCACAGTATTATTTGTCTATCGACAGTGTTGATTGGGCATTGAATGGACATGAAGATGCTCCAGGGTTTCAGAGTGTTATCGACAACTACGAAGGAACCGATGCAGCTGAATTGGCTCACTACGGTGCGGCAATTTGCTTCCGTGCGAAGGGTGATTTCGGAAATGCTTTGGCGCACTTCCAAGAAGTTACTGTAGATGACCAAGCCATTTCCGTATATGTTCTTGGAAACATTGGAGACATGAATGTAGAATTAGGTCAACTCGACGAAGCTGTGAAATATTTCGAAAAAGCTGCGGCGCTATCGAAGTCAAACGCCACGCGTGATGCATTAGCAGGTGAATATTTGTTGAAAGCTGCTCGTGTTTACATTGAGCAAAACAACAAGGACAAAGCGAAGGAGACCTTGGAGAAAGCGAAGGAAGGAATCGACAATCGTTCTGCTACCTATATAGAAGCAGACAAGATGTTGAACTTCTTGAAAGCGCAAGGATAATGGCAACCGTTAATCTTTCTGAAGAAAGAGCGATTCTTCTTCCTGAAATTGAAAATCACCGTGTGGTGATTTTGGTTTCTCGTTGGAACGAAGAAGTAACAGAGAATTTATACAACGGAGCAATGGAAACATTGCTCCGTCTTGGTTTTCAGTCGTCTCAGATTGAAAAAGAATATGTCCCAGGTAGTTTCGAATTACCTCTTGGGGCGAAATGGGCAACGGAGAAAGCTGGTGTGACAGGCGTTATTGCATTAGGTTGCATTGTTCGTGGTGAAACACCGCATTTTGAATATGTGTCTATGGCAACAGCTCAGGGCATTCAAGATATTGGTTTGCATTCAGGAAAACCGGTGGTATTCGGTGTTCTAACCGACGATCACATTGAACAAAGCCGCGCTCGCAGCGGAGGTGTTCTTGGAAATAAAGGTGTCGACTGCGCTCAAGCATTGGTTGAGATGCTTGCACTTCAATCGAAGTTGAAGTCCTAAAATCACAAACTTTTTACTAAATTCGTTCAATGCGCAAAATTGTACTCATTGGATGTTTATGCCTGTTGGTTCAACTCGGACTGGCGCAGGTGGTTCATTTCATTGAGAACAAAGGTCAGTGGCCAGCTCAAGTTAAATTCAGCGCAGCAACAGAAAACGGTAGAACGTTTTTCGAAAACAACGCCTTTACCCATCACTTCTTCGATTTGTCTGAAATAGCAAAAGCTCATGCTGGAAAGGAGTTTGAGCCTATCATGCGCGGACATGTATTTCGTCAAGTGTTTCGCAACGCGCATCCGGAAAAGGTTGTGGCTGATGCCTTTCAACAAACACGTTATAACTACTTTTTAGGGAACGACCCATTGAAGTGGGGAAGAGATTGCCGCGAGGCGAAAGGTTTCCGCTATCAAAATTTTTATGAAGGGATTCATTTGCACGTTTATCAAAACGAGTTCTTCATGAAATACGATTGGGAAGTGCAACGTGGTGCTTCACCAGCGCAAATTCAATGGACTTACGAAGGAACAGACGATGTTCGCGTAGAAGATGGAAGACTTATTGTGCGGACTGCACTTGGTGAAATTGTAGAGCAGATTCCCATTGCCTATCAAATGATTCCGATGGAAGGCGAGGCTGCGGGTAACAATCCGCCATGGAAGACTCGCGTTGATTGCGCATTCGTGAAAAACGGAAATGCCATTTCTTTTCGAGTTGGAAATTACAATCCGAGATATGCTTTAATCATTGATCCCGAGCTCATCTTTTCCTCCTACAGCGGAAGCTTCGACGACAACTTCGGGTATACCGCAACTTATGACAGTCAAGGAAATTTAATTTCGGGAAGCAGTGCTTTCGGACAAGGTTATCCGACGACTATCGGCGCTTATCAAACGACGTGGGGAGGTGGCGATGGACAAGGAACTTTGGCCGGAACCGACATGGCCATCTCGAAATACGACATCTCTGGAACCTTCATGCAATGGAGCACATTTTTAGGCGGCGCGCACGATGATCTTCCGCACAGTCTTATCTGCAACAGCAATGACGAACTCATTGTTTTAGGAACAACATCAAGTGGAAATTTCCCTGTAACATCGAATGCATTTGATAATTCATTCAATGGCGGTGCGAACTTCGCTCCGTTTGGAGTGGGCGTTCAGTACGTAAATGGAAGTGATATTGTTGTGGCGAAATTAAATGCAAATGGAAACACACTTGTGGCTTCTACCTTCGTTGGAGGAACAGGC
>JBEIFO010000086.1:0-7646 GCA_040382375.1 Crocinitomicaceae bacterium | reverse complement strand
CAGTATCGTTTTACAAATACCATCAAATTGAAGATCCGCAAGGCTTTCGAGACCAGCTTTTCGCTCGCTGGAACGAGCTTAATGTTCTTGGAAGAACGTACATAGCTTCGGAAGGAATTAACGCGCAAATTTCAGTTCCAACTGAAAATTTCGAAACGTTTGTTGAAGATCTTTTCACCATAGATTTCCTAAACGGCATTCGTCTGAACACCGCCGTTGATGAGGGAAAATCGTTCTATGCCTTGAAAGTAAAACTTCGAAACAAAATCGTTGCAGACGGAATTGAAGATCCAAATTTCGATCCGTCAAACACTGGAAAATACTTAACCGCAGACGAGTGGAATCAACAACTCGCAGATCCCAACACTGTTGTTGTTGACATGCGCAATCACTACGAAAGTGAGGTTGGACATTTTGAAGGGGCTATCTGTCCTGACGTTGACACCTTCCGCGAAGAGCTTCAGGTGGTTGAGGATATTCTTCAAAACGACAAAGACAAAAAAGTGCTCATGTACTGCACTGGAGGAATTCGCTGTGAAAAAGCTTCGGCTTACATGAAGCACAAGGGATTCGAAAATGTGTATCACCTGGAAGGTGGAATCATTAAATACGCCCGCGACGCCAAAGCAAATAACCTAGATATAAAATTCAAGGGTGTAAACTTTGTATTCGACGAACGCCTTGCGGAAAGAATCTCAGAAGAGGTAATTGCAGCGTGTCATCAATGCGGAGAACCCTTCGATCATCATACCAATTGTTTGAACTTAGGCTGCCACATTCTCTTCATTCAATGCAACACATGCAAAGAAAAATACGAGAATTGCTGCTCAGAAGAGTGTCAGAACATTACTCATTTGAGTGAAGAGGAGCAAAAAGAACTGCGTAAAAAAACGCCTGTAGTCCGCAACGTATATAAGAAAGGGCGTATGCCGAAGCTCACTAAATAATCATTTCTTGCGTGCGCGCTCAAAAATGTTATATTCGCGTTACGTAAAAAACCTTAAGCGTTACTACTATGTACTGGACTTTAGAATTGGCCTCATATCTCGAAGACGCGCCTTGGCCCGCAACAAAAGAAGAATTAATTGATTACGCCATGCGTGCTGGAGCACCGTTGGAAGTAGTTGAAAATCTTCAACAACTAGAAGACGAAGAAGAAGTTTTCGAGAGCATCGAAGACATTTGGCCAGACTACCCGACAAAAGAAGATTTCTTCTTCAACGAAGACGAATATTAATTTTTCTTTCTTAGACTTTTTCCATGCCCACGGCTGAAGAGCAAAAGCAACTGAGGTACGACCTCGCGTACTTGCGCATGGCTAAAGAATGGGCTAAACTTTCGCATTGCACGCGAAAACAAGTAGCGGCATTACTTGTGAAAAATGGAGTCATTATTTCAGACGGATACAACGGCACTCCGAGCGGATTTCCAAATGCGTGTGAAAACGATGAGGGCGAAACTCATTGGTACGTCTTACACGCTGAAGCTAATGCTATTCTAAAGGTAGCGAAGTCTACAAACAACGCGCACGGTTCAACATTATACATAACACTTAGTCCTTGTAAGGACTGTTGTAAGCTTATTCTTCAATCGGGAATTACCCGAATGGTGTACTTAAACGCCTACAAAGACACAACGGCAATAGATTTTTTAAGAAATTCTGGAGTAGAAGTTGTCCAACGAGAATTGCCAGAATAACGTTATCTTTTCCACTTCGAAACAAAAACATGTCTGAAGAAATACAAAACGAAAAATCTGGCAAATCGCCTTTACAGCCATTGTATTATGCTTTTGTATTAATCGTTGGAATTCTTCTTGGAACTCTTCTTGCCGATAAAAATATTCTTACAATAAAAACAGGGAAGGAAGACAATCCAAACAAACTTGTTAGTCTTATCGATTTTATTGAAGACAACTACGTAGACAGCGTAGATAAAAAGAAAATCATTGACGATGCCATCGCGTCAATTCTTAAAAATTTAGATCCACACAGCTACTATTTAAACCCTGAAGAATACGCCAAAGCAAAAGAGGAAATGTCCGGTTCGTATGAGGGTGTTGGTGTTGAATTTTTAATCCTTCGCGACTCACTTATGGTGAACCGCGTTGTTCCTTTTGGACCAAGTTTCCGCGCGGGAATTCAGTCCGGCGACCGCATTGTTCAAGTAGATGGAAAAGATATTTCCGGAAAATCATTGAACAACGACGGTGTTATGAAAATGTTGAAGGGTGATGCAGGAAGCGTTGTGAACATTAGTGTTCTTCGAAAAAAAGAATATTTAAATTTTAATGTTGAAAGGGGTTCTTTACCACTGCCAAGTGTGCCTTCTTTTTATAAAGTTGAAGACGGCCTTGGCTATATAAAAATCGATCGGTTCGCAAGAACAACATACGATGAGTTTCTAGCAGCAGGAAACGCACTTAAAAATCAAGGGTGTAACAAGTTCATTCTAGACCTGCGTGGAAACGGTGGCGGGCTGCTTGATCAGGCCACAAGTATTGCTGAAGCGTTCTTGGAAAAAGACCGTTTAATGGTTTACACATCGGGAACCCACACCGGGCGAAGCGATTACAACACAATAAAACGTGGCGTATTCGTAGATATTCAAGTAACTGTGCTTCTCGATGAATACAGTGCTTCTGCGAGCGAAATTGTTGCGGGCGCCTTACAAGATTGGGATCGTGCTATTGTTGTCGGAAGACGTTCGTTCGGAAAAGGCCTTGTGCAAAGCGAAATGGAACTTCCAGATAAAAGCGCGCTTCGATTAACAACCGCTCGCTATTATACCCCTTCAGGTAGATGTATTCAAAAACCTTATGGCGACTCTTCTAAATACTTCAATGAAACGCACCAACGTTGGCTAAGCGGTGAATTGTTTAATCAAGAAAAAATATCGCATGTAGACTCCTTGAAATTCTATACTCCTTCAGGCCGCGTGGTTTACGGAGGAGGAGGAATTACACCGGATGTGTTTATTCCTTTCGATTCAACCTCTACCTCCTTCGCGCTAATAGACATAATTAATTCAGGAATATTAAGAAACTTGTGCTTCGATTATGTAGATCAAAATAGATCCGCACTTTCCAGTTGGAAATCTTTCGATCTCTATCAAAAAAATTATAAAACAGAAGAGGCCCTTTTAGAGAAAACCCTTCTTTCCGCAAAAGAAAATAATATTCTATATACCAAAGCAGAGGTAGCAAAACTTAAAGCTCAATGTTCCCTTCGCTTTAAAGCTCAAATCGCACGGGCCTTATTCGATGAAAATGCCATGATTCGAATTATGAATGCGGCGGATCCCGAATTGCTTAAGGCAGTAGAGGTTTCTAAAAACTACAACTCTTACTTCTTTCATAACTAATGGATACGCTTTCCAAACAGGAACGCCTCTATAAAAAAAAAGCAATAGAGTCGCTTTACGCTCAAGGAAAAAGCATTAAAACGCCTGCCATCATTTGCTTGTATCACCCGTCTGAAGAGATTTCTGAATTTCCTGTGCAAGCACTATTCACAGCGCCTAAGCGTAGATTCGCAAGAGCACACGATAGAAACAGAATCAAGCGACTGATAAAAGAGGTCTACCGAAAAGAAAAACAACCGCTTTATGATCTCCTTAACAACAAGGGGGAGAAATTATCGTTAGCCTTTATCTTTACGGGGAACCGCATTCCAGATTATAATTATGTGGAACAAAAAATAAAGTACCTTATTCGACAACTCATTTCCGTTACGAACCAAGAGCCTTCCAACCATGAAAATACTTAAGCATTCACTTCTTTTATTTCTTCTCTGCTTTTCATCGTTTTCCTCTTTTGCTCAGCCAAATTCATCTACAAACTATTTCGAAGTTGTAAAAAACCTTGAAATATTTACAGATGTTTTTCGTCAACTCGATCAATTATATGTGGAAGAGGCTGCGCCTGGAAACCTTGTCAACACTGCCCTTAACGGCATGCTGGCTTCCTTAGACCCTTATACCGTTTATTACCCCGAATCGCGAATCGAAGACGCTATGTATCTTCAAACCGGCATGTATGGCGGGGTGGGTGCTCGTGTAGATTTAGTAAACGGAAGAAACACGGTGCTTGAGGTTTTCGAGTCGTTTCCTGCTTATAAATCTGGACTTCGCGCGGGAGATATCATTACGCATATAGGTGGAAAATCTATTGACGGAATTGATTTAGACAATCTGGAAGACGGCCTTACCGGAACGCCAGGAAGCGTTGTTAATCTTACGGTTATTCATCTTGGAAAACCAACGGCAATTGAATTAGCTGTAACTCGTGAAAGCATTAAAACCCCCGATGTTCCCCACTTTCAATTATTGGAAAACAATGTTGGATACATTAAACTCGACGAGTTCACACAAACCGCATCAGACGATGTGAAGAATAGTTTCAATTCGTTAAAAGGAAAAGGTATGAACAAACTCATTCTCGACCTGCGCGGAAATGGCGGGGGTTTGTTGAATGAAGCGGTTAAAATCGTAAATTTCTTTGTCCCGAAAGGAACTGAAATCACCCGCACAATGGGGAAAACAGAATCCTGGAAGCAGGTCTATATTGCTCAATACGACCCTCTCGATCTTGGCATTCCGTTGGTTGTTTTAGTTGACGAAATGTCTGCTTCAGCTTCTGAAATCGTGAGTGGAAGTCTTCAAGATTTAGATCGCGCTGTTATTGTGGGTGTGCCTTCATTCGGCAAGGGTTTGGTTCAACAAACATTAGATCTTTCGTACAACGCGAAGATGAAAGTGACTGTTGCAAAGTACTACACGCCAAGCGGAAGATGCATTCAAAAACTTGACTACGGCAACAAAAAAGACGGGCATGCTACGCAAATAGACACCACAAAAATCAGAACATTCTACACCACACACGGAAGACCTGTGAAAGACGGAAGTGGTATTTTTCCAGATGTTGTTATTAGCCCTAGCGGATCAAAAGAAATTCTTTCACAACTTCAAAAGAATTTAATTTACTTCAGGTTTGGTGTTGAATTCAAGAAAACACATGCGTCTATCGATTCAGCAGGAAGCTTTTCAATTTCATCAAAAGACTACGCAGATTTCGTTCAATTCGCAAAGAAAAACGCGAAAGACTTTGTTCCAACCTGGTTTGAACATCTTGAAAAATTAGAACAAGAGCTAACCCCTCAATCTTCTGTTAACCCCGCCTTAAAAGACCAACTCTCTAATTTACAAATCGCCATTTCTTCTGCTCTTGAAAGCAGTCTAACGCAGCTTCAAACAGAAATAACCCCTAACATTGAAGCTAAAATTGTAGAGATGTATTACTTCCGCTCAGCAGCGATAAAACAGTCGTTAACCAACGATCCTTTGATTCGTGCTTCGCAAGAAGTTTTTCAAAAGAACTATTCAACCATTCTTGCTGGACCAGCTGGCACAGAAAAAAAATAAGCCGTGCTGAAATTCTTCAGTCATCCTAAAACACAAGTTACAGCTCTTGCCCTATGGGCGTGTATGCTTCCGTTTTGGAATTTAGGAATGTCTGTTGCCATGTTCTTTCTACTCTTCGTTTCTATTGTTGTAGCGGTTCAGAAAAAGAAATTTCTACTACTTCCCGTCCTACGCAATCCCATTTACCTGAGCTTCCTTCTTGTTTGGACACTTCTGCTTTTAGGTTTTTTCCGTGGTGGAGAAAACGCTTCCGTGCTAAAGGAAATAAAGACACTACTACCATTGGTTCTTGCACCGCTGTTTTTACAAAATCTTTCTCCCCTTAGCAAATCAAATGAAAATTTTATTTGGAAGGTATTCTTCACCTCTGTGGGGGTTGCTGCACTTATTTGTGTGGCCTACGCCGCTGTGAAATATCCGCTTCAAGAGCCCCGAGAAGCTTCGTTGTTCATATCACATATCCGGTTCAGCTTAATGGCTGTATTGGCTCTTATTGGCGTTTGGAGAGGTCCCTGCGTTATTCCTACGTCTTTAAAAATTACACTCACCGTTGTAGTCTGTTCCTTTTTCTTCTTTGTTGGAACACTGACGGGATGGGGATTCTTAATTGTTTTAGTGGTTTTCCTCTTCGCTTCAAAATCAAGACGTAATAAATTCATTGTAGTTGGAACCTCACTCGCCCTGACTTCAATTTTACTTTTCTTTCTCTCACAATTCGCTGAATCAAATAGTTTTCAAACCGAAAACGGTAATCGTGTTTTCATTAATGTTGCTCCCTTAGAATTAGATAGCGCTTGGTTGGCGCGCACAAACCACCCTATGCTTCAAAAAGATGCAAGAGGACAGTTGGTGCAATCAACACTTATTCGCTACTTAGCAAGTAAGGGGCTAACAAAAGACGCGGCTGGTGTTCGGCAACTATCCGACAGTGATATTTCAAATATTTTAGCCGGCTACACCAACTGCAATGAACCACACTGGAACGCATTAGAAAAACGTTGGCATCAAATCGTTTTTGAATACCAATCCTTTCGTAGCGGCGAAAACCCGAGTGGTCATTCAGTTTTTCAACGTTTAGAGTATTACAAAGCTGCGAAGTTTATTATTGAAAGAAATCTTCTTCTTGGCGTAGGTCAAGGAAATGTGAAGTCAGCTTATAGCGAGGTTTACAAACTAACTTCTCCTACCTTAGATGAAAAGGTTCAGCACGCCGTTCATAACCAGTTTCTATCGTATTGGATAGCGGCAGGATTAGCGGCAATTATCTCCTTCCTTCTTTATTTCTATTTCATGTGGAAACAAGCGCGCAACAGTGAAATTGCTTTAGCCTTTGTGTTGCTTGCCTTTTTATCTTGCCTCACGGAAGACACTCTTACAACGCAACCAGGTGTGGCATTCTTTACGTTTTTCAGCACGTTCTTTTTCTTCCTCCCGAGAGAAGAAGATTAGTTCTTCAACTTAATTCTTTCAGGCTGATTGGCCAAGTCCCAAGCGGTAGAAAATACCAGTTGCGCTATGCTACACATCTTGTCGTAAAGAATCTTTTCTGGGTCATCGCCCGGCTTGTGATAATCCTCGTGAACACCACTGAAATAAAAGATAACAGGAATGTTGTTCTTAGCAAAATTGTAATGGTCAGAACGATAATAAAACTGATTAGGATCGTCCTCTGAATTGAATGTATAATCCAAAGACAATTTCGATGTTTGCTTATTCACCTCTTCTGAAATATTATGCAGATCCATACTCAAGCGGTCACTTCCAATCAAATAAACATACTTCTCATTGTCCTTATGCGCCTCGTCTAAACGACCAATCATATCAATATTCAAATCACAAACAGTGTTTTCCAAAGGATACACCGGATGTCTTGTATAATAATCGCTTCCAAACAATCCCTTTTCTTCGCCACTTACATGAAGAATAAGAATACTTCTTTTAGCACCATTACACTCATTTTTCGCTTGAATAAACGCTTCTGCAATTTCCATGGCTGATACGGTTCCCGAACCATCATCGTCTGCGCCGTTGTTAATCTCTCCGTTCACAATACCAATGTGATCATAATGGGCAGACACAACCACAATTTCATTCTTCAACGTTGCATCACTTCCTTCAATAAATGCCAATACATTTTCACTGGAAACAATTTCATCTGTTACACTTACATTCAACGAAACCGCAACCTCTCTTTCACAAAGTCTTATGGTTTTACTTGAAAAAAGT
>JBEIFO010000085.1:0-7666 GCA_040382375.1 Crocinitomicaceae bacterium | reverse complement strand
GCTTAGAAAAGGGAAAAGAATTTGTAGTTCAGCATTCAGATGTTAATGACGATGACAAAACTATTCGTCCCGATGTTATCGTGAATCTTCCTGAAAACAAACACATCATTATTGACTCGAAAGTTTCTCTAACTGCATACAACAGCTACGTAAACACGCAAGACGACAAAGAGAAAGCGTTGGCTATGCGCGCCCATTTAGACAGTGTCCGTTCGCACATAAAACTTTTAAGCGAAAAGAAATACGAATCCGCCGATAAGCTAACAACCCCTGAATTCGTATTGTTGTTCATGCCTATAGAGCCTGCACTTATTGCCGCATTCAACGAAGACAGCAATCTATTTTCATTTGCCTGGGAACGCAATATCATTTTGGTTTCTCCAACAACATTGCTAGCTACTTTAAGAACCGTGGCCAGCATCTGGGCGCAGGAAAAACGTTCAAAAAACGCAGAAAGCATTGCGAAAGAAGCAGGAACTTTCATAGACAAACTCGATGGGTTCGTGAGTTCTCTTGAAGCACTTGAGAGCAATCTATCAACTGCACAGAAGACCTTGAATAAGGCAATGGGACAGCTGAAAACAGGCAGTGGCAATCTCCTTGGGAAGGCTAAAAAAATGAAAATAATGGGCGCTAAAACAGGGAGCAATTTCGAAAAACGCTTACCTTCGATTGATAATGAAGAAGACGAATCAACCGATGAACCAATCTAATTTCTTTCGATTAATCACTTTTCTTATCGTCCTTCTTTTCTTTTCCTGTTCGGCGCCAAAAAAACTTCGCGATAAACAATTCGGCACAAACGAATTTTACTTCAAGCCTCTGGCAAACCTCATTCACAGCAGTAACGATACTTCTAATTTACTACTCGAATTCGACGCTGATCAACTACTTTATTCTCGCAAATCAACGCATGAGAATTTCACAGCGCAACTTGAGGTAGTCATTTCCATAAAGAAACAAGAAACTAAAACCGATACCCTTCGATACAAATTTACTCCTCCGCAAATGCAAGAATCAGGTGTTTGGCGTGAAGAAATTCCCCTTCCTATTTCATTCGGAAAATCCGAGGTAACGGTTACTCTTAAAGATCTGAACCGACGAGCGCAGCATGAAAAGAAATTTATTTTCTTAAAAAATGATCAGCCAAGCACCTACGACATTCGGATTACAGCTAATTCCGCCGAAGTTCCAATTTACGATCAGTATTTTAAAACCGGAGACACCATTCACCTAGACTTCCCTCGGTTTGCGCATTCTGAATACCCTCCCGTTGAGATTTTTGCGCTTACTGAAATTCCAAATCTTCCTCCCCCCGCCTTCTCTAACAACTCTCCAGTCATTCCCGATTCAACCTCATTCAGTTTAACAAATTTGAGTTTCGATGGAACCCGCTACAATTTCATTGCTGAAAACAAGTCATATCTCTTTCGAACTAAAAACTCTTCGCAGCTTTACTTGTATTCGAATGGTGAATACCCATCTACTACCGCGTTAAAAGATCTTATTGCGCCTTTGCGTTACATTACCTCTAAATCGGAATTTGAATACATCTACAATGTCCGTGATCCCTACGCTAGCTTTTGCAACTTTTGGAAAGACTGCGGAGGATCAGAAGAAAAAGCGAAAGAGCTTATTTCTATTTTCTTTCGAAGAGTGAATACATGCAACACTTATTTCTCTACAACAGTTCCCGGATGGCGAACAGATAGAGGTATGATTTATATTATTTATGGAAAACCTACACGCGTTGAAAACGTGGGATATAGCGAACGTTGGATCTACGGTGATGAAACTATTCCTGGTTCATTCTCTTTCCTGTTTCGTTATAAAAAAGATGATCTATCAGACAATGTTCTAGTGCTTCAGCGTGACGGGCTATACCGTACAAGCTGGGAACAAGCTGTAAACACTTGGCGTCAAGGTCGTGTTTTCCGCGAATAAGACTTACTTTTGCACCGTGAGACCTACTACATCATCATCATCGAAATCGAATTTAATCATTGGCATTCATCCATTGGAAGAAGCTCTTGATGCTGGGAAAAACATTGACAAGGTTCTTTTCAACAAAGAATTGCGCAGCGACAAATTGCGTCAGTTGAAAGACCGCTTGAAAAAAGAAAAAATCCCTTTCGTTCTTGTTCCTGAAATAAAACTCAATAAAATAACCCGCTCGAATCACCAAGGCGTTCTTGCCTTCATGGCTCCTATTGCCTTTGCAGATTATGAGAATGTGGTGATAAATGCAATTGAAAGTGGCGAGCCACCTTTGTTTCTTATTCTAGACCGAGTAACCGACGTTCGGAATTTTGGAGCTATTTGTCGTTCGGCAGAATGTTTCGGAGTGAAGGGAATTATTGTTCCTGAAGTAGGAGCTGCTCAAATCAACGAAGATGCACTCAAAGCCTCGGCTGGTGCACTTATGCATTTGAATATTTGTAAAGTCAAAAACCTTCTTGATGCATTGGACTATTTGCATGCCTCAGGAATTGGGTCGGTGGTTCTTTCTGAAAAGGCCACTGTGAGTCTTCAAGAATTTCAAAAAACTCGTGATCAAAATTTGGGAATGTGCATCATCATGGGTTCTGAAGAGGATGGAATTAATCCACAGCTCATGAAACGCGCACATCAATTGGTTACCATTCCAATGAAAGGACAAACCAGTTCTTTGAACGTTTCAGTTGCAGCCGGAATTGCTCTTGCCTCATTAACTGCTTAGAATCTCACTCCAAAAGAAAAACTAACTTGTACGAGTAAGTTGTCGATGCTTGCCATTGAAATCAATGAGGGGTCATAAAGGAAATAACCATCCTTGTTTTTTGTAATCATCAAAGCTCCATCGCAATAGAAATCGTCTTTTTTATACCCTCCACCGACATTCCAATTAAACAACGGCTCCTTTGATTTACCGGCAAGATCAGTAAACACCGACGTACGATAACCGATTCCAGCTCTCAAACGATAAACATCACCTAAACGAAATTCGGTTCCTAATTTCCCCTTATGCACACGCTTATAATTCTCTTGAATTGCTAAATTCTCTGCCGCGAATTCCGCAGTTCCACCAATAATTCCATACATGAGCATTTTTGAAAAATCACTTGATTCATAATCCACAGAAACAATTCCAAAGT
Organism: Crocinitomicaceae bacterium; assembly: GCA_040382375.1. Lineage (GTDB taxonomy): Bacteria > Bacteroidota > Bacteroidia > Flavobacteriales_D > Sanyastnellaceae > CAIZGX01. The sequence continues at coordinate 4,532 of JBEIFO010000085.1, read as the reverse complement.
TTCCGAGAATTAAAGCCGCTCCAGCCCCAACTACCGCAGGAACTTTTACACCATAATCAAAAATATTTTTATCAGAGGAATAGCTGTAATTCATTGTACCAATGGAACTTTCCATTTTTGCCAGAAAATTATCGCTAATCGACTGTTTGCAGGAAGAGTGCCAAAATGCACCAAAGCGCACATAAGGAATTGGCGCATACTGAATTCCTAATTTAGCTTGAACCGAAGGACCTTTCGTTACGACATCGGAAGTGCTATTATCTTCAATTAATGAATAATTCACAGCAGTACCATTCGAAGAAAAAGATTCGGAATAGGTCGAATTCTTTTCGAACACTACTTTTCGAAAAGCAAAGGATCCTCCAATAAACAATTTATCCTCAAAAGCTCGAGCAACTCCTATGCAAGTTTCCCGAATATACCCTCTCTCTTCAACATGCATCAGGCGAGTAAACGTATTATTATCTATCTCAAGGTGCACATAGGGGTCTATGGCACCTGGATTAATCAAATAAGTCTCCCAGGCCAATCCTGCTCCGAAAGGGAACGAGGCTGTAACTTCTGAATTAGCCGGATTATAATAATTCAATTGATCGGTATAAACATCGAGCAGGGAAGATTGATTATCACTCGACTCGAGATTGTAATCACGCTTGAAAGTTTGTGTTCTTCCATAAGCCAATCCGTAAATCCAGGGACCCCATCCGGAACCTGCTGTGCCTAATGTAGAGGTAAAACCCAAAGTATTCACTCCTAATCCCGTTGCTCCGGAGGAGGAAACGCTATTGTTAAAATCTACCTGAGATGACCGAGAAAGCAAACTCAATCCAAATTCTATATTCTGTTTCTTATAGGCAGCGATACCAGCAGGATTTTGAAAGAAGTTAGTGATATCAGCACCCAAGGCAGCATAAGCCCCTCCCATTCCAAGAGCTCTGTTAGAATATGCGCCAAAAGTGTTCGAAAACCGAAAGGCATCGTCTTCATTTTGCGCCAAAACGCAATTCACACTCAACAACAAAACCAGTGATAACGAAACAGCCCTCCTCTTGTGAAGCACGTTGCGCACCAACTTGCTGTGCATCTTTTGAAACATCTTGCTATGCATACTAAGTCGCGTTATGGTCTCTTACCCGGTGAAGTGGAACGCGGAGGTGAACTGTGGGTCGGACTGCTATTGTGGGCAGGACTCGTATTTCTTGATGGGTTGCTAGGTGCTGGTGCACTTGGTTTTGGGGTGCTGCGAGCTGGTGAACTAGGCGCAGGAGTAGAACGTGATGGAGAACTAGGTGCTGGGGTAGAACGTGATGGAGAACTAGGTGCTGGGGTAGAACGTGATGGAGAACTAGGTGCTGGGGTAGAACGAGATGGGGCAGTGCGAGTTGGAGAACTAGGTGCGGGTGTATTCCGTTCTGGAGTATTAGGTTTTGGTGTATTACGTTCCGGCGCGGCAGGCGTTTGCGTTGGTCGAGATGGTGAAGGATAACTCGTGTTACTTTGCGCAGGGCGTGACGGAGAGCTAGGTGCCGGTGTATTGCGTTCGGGAGTATTAGGTTTTGGGGTATTACGTTCTGGAGCGGCAGGCGTTGACGTTGGTCGAGAAGGTGAAGGAGAACTAATGTGACTTGGTGCAGTGTTACTAGGTTTCGGGTTATTTGGAGTTGTATGTGATGGACTTACGTCTCGAGAAGGACGCGTTGTGCTCGGCGTTGTTTCAGAAGGTGTTGCGTAAGTTGGCGAATTGTAATTTGAAGAAGGACGCCCCGGATTGGTGTTCGCAGGAGAAGTTCCGTTTCCTGGAGAAGTAATTTCAGGAGTCGCACCTGCGCGAGAATTTGCAGGTGTAGAATTATTTCCGTTCGCACCCGCTACACTTAATATAACCGGGGTGCGTGCTATTTCTCTGATGGGTTCAACCAAGATTGGTTGCGAAGAATCTCGATGATATGTCGAAGAATTTCTACTTCCTACGCTTAACGGTCGGCGATGATGATGTGTGACATTCGTAACTTCACCATTTCCGGTTGAACCTCCCCACAAACCCCCATTGTTGTTAACTCCATTTCCGTACCAGCCGTTTCCGTATCCATTTCCTCCCCATCCCAATCCTCCGATTCCACAGCCGTATGGGTTGTAGCCATATCCTCCACCAAAAGAATTGTATGAACTGTATGGGTTATAACCGTATGGATTGTATCCATATCCACTGTTGCCGTAATTTCCATAGCCCCCGTAGCCATTGTTAAAACCACTTGAGCCGAAGCCCATTCCAAAGCCATCACCGTTGAAATAATTCGAAAAAGCATTTAGTCCATAACTCAACTGCCAACCGCTTATTGGATTAAAGGCAGCTCTTGGATTTGTTCCTCCATTTAACGAATTAGCACGAGTAGAGGAATTCGGATCGTAGTAATCATCTCCCGCACCTGAATTGCTAGCCAACAAAGAATTGTCGTAAAACATTTCCTTGCCATTCCAATACATCTCATCATCCTCGGCACGTGTACGATCGTCAGTCAAATTTTCAAAACTCGCACAAGAACTTAGAGCAAGAACTGCCGTGAAGAAGTAAAAATTTCGTTGTAACAATTTCATAATCGTATGGATTTGATAGTTTAAAGGTAATAAGGTTTTACATTTGCAACTCTGAAAAAAGAAAAAAAATGGCCGAGAAAATTCCAACTAGAAAAGAAGATTACTCTAAATGGTATAATGAACTTGTGATGCAGGCCGATTTGGCGCAACACAGCGAGGTGAAAGGATGTATGGTTATTAAGCCCTACGGTTATGCTATTTGGGAGAAGATGCGCGATCAATTGGACATTCGATTCAAGGAAACGGGACATCAGAATGCCTATTTCCCTTTGTTGATACCGAAAAGCTATTTGAGTAAAGAAGCTGCGCATGTTGAAGGATTCGCCAAAGAGTGTGCCGTTGTTACCCATTACAGACTTAAGTCAGAAAATGGAGGTGTTGTCGTAGATCCAGATGCAAAATTGGAAGAAGAATTAATTATACGTCCAACCAGCGAAACCATTATTTGGAATACATACAAAGGTTGGATTCAGAGCTATCGCGACCTTCCATTACTTATAAACCAATGGGCGAATGTGGTTCGTTGGGAAATGCGCACGCGTTTGTTTTTAAGAACAGCTGAATTCTTATGGCAGGAAGGTCACACTGCCCACTCAACCGCGCAAGAGGCGATTGAAGAAACAGAGCGCATGCTCGATGTTTACGCCGAATTCGCAGAAAACTTCATGGCCATGCCTGTTATCAAAGGAAGAAAATCGGAGAGTGAACGTTTTGCTGGCGCAATTGACACATTATGCATTGAAGCTTTAATGCAAGATGGAAAAGCGCTTCAAGCGGGAACTTCACACTTTCTTGGACAAAACTTCGCGAAAGCATTCGATGTGAAATTCGCAACGAAAGAAGGAAACACAGAATATGTTTGGGCTACATCATGGGGCGTTAGCACGCGTCTAATGGGAGCATTAATCATGACCCATAGCGACGACAAGGGACTTCGTGTTCCGCCGAAGTTGGCACCTATTCATGCTGTCATTGTTCCGATATACAAAGGTCTTGAGCAGTTGGAAGTGATTCGCGAAAAAGTTCTTCCACTTGTCAAAGTGTTGAAGGCAAAAGGCATTGTTGCAAAATTCGACGACGACGATAGCAAACGAAGCGGATGGAAATTCGCCAATTACGAATTGAAAGGGGTTCCTGTTCGTTTAGCTATGGGACCGAAAGATTTGGAAAACGGAACGGTTGAAATTGCGCGTCGTGATACTTCTGAGAAATCTACGGTTGCCTTCGAAGGAGTTGAAAATACCATTGAGCAATTGCTGGAAGACATTCAAACAAACATGTTCAACCAAGCGTTGGAGTTCAGAAATGGACACATGACAGAGGTTGACGATTACGAAACGTTTAAAAAGCTTCTCGACGAAAAAACAGGATTCTTCTCAGCTCATTGGGACGGAACTGCAGAAACAGAAGAGCGTATTAAAACAGAAACCAAAGCCACCATTCGTTGCATACCGTTCGACGGACCATCAGAATCTGGTGTTTGCATGGTGACAGGAAAACCAAGTGAGCGACGTGTATTATTCGCTAGAGCCTATTGATATGGAAACGAAGGAACAAATACTTTCATTACTGCGAAATAAAAGCGTTTTAAAGCAAGACGTTTTTCACAACACCATTGCGCAGTTCAATGCATTGAAGGAAGTTTTAAAAAGCACCATTCAAGAATTAACAGATCAATTTGGAAATACCGATTCGCGGGTAACTTTTGAATACCGCGACAGAGGGGCTTTTCAATGTGAGGTTCGTGTAGCGGGCGACTTGCTCATTTTTCAAATGCACACCAATGTTTTTCAATTTGAACAAGAAAGTAGTTTTTGGCAAACCGGTTATTTGAGAGAAAATCCTGCGAACAGTTACGTAGGAACCATTAATGTCTACAACTTCCTTTCAGACTCTTTTCGTTACGACAGAACCGCTGACGTTGGCTATTTGTTGGC